>NZ_AYTW01000004.1 GCF_002752635.1 Mesotoga sp. Brook.08.105.5.1 | reverse complement strand
TACCACAGCAGCTTACGGTGGTTTGAAGCCTCCACCTGCATGGCGGCTTCGAGGGGCCCTCCCTCATCTTCGATTAAGCATGGCTTGAAGTTTCCTTCTTCGCCTTCTTGGCACACCCTGGTCAGAATCTTGGAGAATTCTCCCGTTGCCCTTTGCTTTTACGACAGCAACTTTGACTCTGTATTCTTCAACAAGAGAGCGAAGGAAGCAGGTTTTGACATTTCCGCCTTATCGGTTTCGTCTGAAGGGAAGCCCTTCATTGAGTCAGTTGGATCGGAAGAGACCAAGAGATATTTCAGGAGTTTCATTGTCGACTTTCAAAGGGATGGTTCGCATTCGGGCCGGGCAAAGTACTCGGTCGACATAACAGATAGCGAAAGAGCTAAGTTTGAGCTTAAGAAAAGCAGGAACAAGATCAAGAAGCTTCACGAAATAGCTCTGAAGCTTTCAAAAGCCGATAGTGAGGAAAGGGTTTACGACCTCATCGTGTAAGCTTCGCAGAAGATACTGGAGTTCGATGTATATAGTCTCGATATTGTGGAGGGGGATTTTCTGGTAGTAAAGAGAGTTACAAATTCCGTTCCCGATAAAGGGGATGATTGCTACAACAAGCACGAGGGAATTGCCGGAAGAACTCTGAGGGAAGGCAAGACACTTGTCTTCCCGGATATCTCAATATGCGTCGAGGCAAAACCTAAAAGCAGTGATTATCGCTCTGCTTTGAGCATTCCAATAGGCAACTTCGGTGTGCTTCAGACGATTTCTACCGAGCTTGACGCTTTTGATAGTGAAGACGTAGAGCTTGCAGAGATTTTGGCCGCTCATGCCGCCGAAGCCATCAATGGAATAAGGAACAGAGGAGAGATCACAAGACTCACTTACAATGATCCTCTGACGGGAGCACTCAGCAGGCATGGTGTGGAGAAGTTCACTTCTGTAGAGATTGAAAAATCAATCAGACACTCTGTACCCTTGTCGCTAATGATGCTCGACATTGACGATTTCAAAAAGATAAACGACTCTTTCGGTCACGTTTATGGTGACTCGGTTCTCTCCTGGTTGGTAGAGTCGGTTAGAATGATTATCAGGAGTACCGATCAGGTTATTAGATGGGGAGGCGATGAGTTCTTGATTGTCTTGCCGGAAGTAACTCTGGAGGGAGCGGAATCTATGGCGGAGAGAATACTTGACCACTTGAAGAAGAGAACCATTGAAGAAAGGGCAGAAATAACCGTCAGCATAGGAATTACCAGCTTTCTGGGTGATGGGGATGATATTGACCGTATGATAAACCGCGCCGATTCCGCATTGTATGAAGCCAAAAGCAAGGGTAAGAACCGCTTACGCGTTTTCAGAGAGAGTCAGAGCTAAATAGAAGGGACTGTTCTCACGATCGAAAAGTTGCCATCGGGACCCTCTTCAAGGTAGACAGAAATCCTTATGTCCTTTATCCAGTTTCCCTCGCGAGAACCCAACGAATTCCACTTGCAGCTGTCGATATCGAGAGGCTTAATGGAAATCGATGCGGTTAGTATGGCTATACCGTTGGATTCCTCATGGACGTTTATATTCTCAATTAAGAATCCCGTCAGTCTCGACTCCAGAGGAAGCCCACGATCTTCGTATCGCTTCATGTATTCACGAAGAAGAGAACTGCCGGTTTCTCTTATGCTTGCCTCGCGAGCAAAGGAGCTTTCTACAGAAGAGTGAAACAGAGTGTCGCCGAAGAAAAGCACAGTACCTAAGAGAACTGCCTGCAAAAGGATTATCAGATAGATCCATCTGTGATCTTCCACTAAAAATCATCTCCTCTGACTCCTGACAAAGATCTCTACCCGTAGATTATACCTCATTTGTCTGTCTTATCAGAGTTCACAACAGTTAGTCAAGCACGACCGGCTGAGCAAGAGCATCACTATGGTTATTAGCCTTTTCCCTTTGAACTAATGAAAGTCATAGTCTGAAAAAGGCTGGGGCGAAAAAACTCAAGCCTTAAAACGGCAAGAGTTAAATTGCACAAGAACTTCTTCACAAATCTAGCTGATTGACTTCAGCACCTGCCTAGCCCAGTTGACGCTAGCGTTGGCCGCATAATTGACGCCAGATCCGATCGGATCGTAGAAATCAACAGCTCCAATTATCTTGTTGGCCGACAGTTTGCTAATCATCTCCTGAAAAACTATTCCCATAAGGCCCTCATGAGTGCAGAAAAGAGCTATCTTCTTTTCAGAGAGATTTGCTTCCTTCAAAAAGCTCTCCATCGGTGGTGCGTAGCTCATCGCCCAGACAGGCGAACCAAGGAATATCAGGTCATATTGATTCGGATCGATCGAATAGGGTTCAAGCTCAGGCACGGGATCCATGCTGACGCTTTCGCCTTCCCAGATATACCTGACCTTTCTTCCGCCCTTCTTCTCTATAGGTCTTAGCTCTAGCAAATCTGCATTCGTTTCGTTGGCAATAGACTCTGCAATCGATTTAGTACTCTCATCGTGAGAGTAATAGACAACGAGAATCTTCTTATCATCTTCATTAGGCATAAATCTTACCTCCATATCCGACTATTATTCTCGTTATTATTCTCTCACATATTTCCTTTTCTTCCAAGTGGTTTCCTTTCTCTTTCGAATACTACTCTTGGGTGAATCTCATTTCCGCGTACTCAGTTTTGAAACCCATCTTCTCATAAACGAATCTTGCAGGATTATTCTGCTCGACATGCAAGGCGATATCTCCGTTGCATAATCTCTTTATCTGTTTGATGAGCTTCTTTCCGATGCCGGTGCCTCTTGCCGTTTTGTCGACAGCAATATAGACCAATATGTGTTCAGGAATGTACCCCTTCATTCCGGTATCGTTGATAACCGAAACACCGAGAACCTTTTCGGCCTCCATGGCCACCAAAACAAATCCGCCTTTTCCTTCTTCGTTAGAGAAAGCGTAATCTATGGATCTTCTTATGGCCTGTCTATCGTCACCGTACTCTTCCAAATGCTTGTGAAGGAATTCGACGATTCTGCCTATTCCTATATCACTCTCAACTTTCTCTCGATTCTCAAATCGTTTGATCGTTATTTTGTCGGTTTTTGTTAGCAACTTCAAAGAACCACCTCCGTGTGAAATAGCTATTCGTTTGTATAACCAAAACTATTATAACATCGTCAATTGTTAACGTGTGTAAAGTCCTATTATGAGGATTTCCGTTATCCGGAGTGATGAGCAGTTATCCTTAGACGTGTAAGATATTGTTCATTTTGACTAGAATACCAACCAATAACAACTCCCGTCGGGCCTTCGATCGATCAAACCGTATTCAATCAGATATCTCCTAAGAAGAGCGTAGTCATCATGGAACTTTCTCAGATTCTCATTTGTCTGTTCTTCGCTATACTTCACACCTGGCTTGAAGACTTTAGCAATCTCTCTCAGGACAATCACTCTGTCCTTTTCTCTCTTTGGAAATCTCGCCAATTTCCGGTCTTCACCGAAGAATCTCGCCACTCTTTCATTGCGCTCGGCCTCGGTCACAGCATATCGTTCATCGATCATAGCGGCGTTTCTATGTACGTCAACAATTCTGTCTTCCTTGCCGACGCTTCTTTCCATCATAAGATGGAGTACGAGGAAGATTTTTGCCTGCCTTGCCTTTTCCTTCAACCTGAAGCGATAATTCCTAACAGTTGACTGACTAAGGCTCAGTTCTCTTGCGATCTCCTTATCACTCATGCCCTTGTAGAATAGCCGCATCAAGGTCTGTTGTTGTTCAGATAGGCCTGTGTACTTGCGATCGAGTTCCAATAGGGTATTAAAGGCCGACCCGTGGCAGGAAGAAATATGTTCATTTACTGCCTTCTCGGCATCCATCAACAGATCGTTACTGCTTTTGAAGAAAAAACCCTTTTTGAAGGTCTTCCCACAAGCAAGACAGACAAATGAATCGTTAAGGAGTTTGTAGCCGGCTTCAAGTTCTTCAATGCTGCTATCCCAGAAAAGCTCCGATGATTCCATTATCTCGCCTCCCGAATAAGAGTATAAGAGAAAAACAAGTTTTTCAAACAATGTAGAGCATTGTTTACTTATATATAGACAAAAGAAGGATTAGCAAATGTATTGGGTAATCATCTGGAGATGACTGACTGTGATCTGGTCGTTCACTCTACCTCGGTGAAAGTACTCAGATCTCTACAGTCAGCACTTCCTTGCTATATGTTGTGGTGAAACCAGCATCTTCGTAGATGCGTTTTGCCGCGAGACGGTCAGAAGTAACAGAGAGCAACGCCTTTCTTTTCCCGGCCTTCCGGAGATAGTCAAGGGCATTAGAGACCAGTGCCCGCGCGAGACGCTTTCCTCTCCATTTTTCAACGACAAAGATCTCTTCCGTGAAACAGTATTCGTTGTTCAGTCTGTCAGGATAGATCATCACACTGCCTGCAATTGAGCTTTTGGCGTCCAATGCTGCAAGGATCACTCCCTCTTTCTTCCAGTAAGGTCTGTTGAAGAAGTAGTGGAGATACTTGTACTCGAGCGGCGAGTCAGGGAAACACGATTGCTCTGCACGTAGATAATTGATAATCTCAGGTTCCTTTCTGGGCTTAAGTCTTGACATTGATAGACCTTCGGGAAGTGGATAAGAAACGACTTCATCCTTCAAGTCTCTTTCCATGTAACTGAAATCTTTCCATCGAGTGAACCCCAAAGACGAGAAGAAATCTCTCTTTGTCTTTTCGCTTTCGGCAATCCTTACACAGATTCTAGTTCCAGCTGCAGGGAAAAAAGAGTTTGTGGATTCGGAGATCAAAGGGAGTGAAGCCTCGAACAGAAGTGACATCAAGTTGGTAGCGGGAGAGTCGGCTACATTTATGTCGAGCCATATATGATGAAAGTGAACTCTTGAGAAGTTCTGTCGGGAAAGAAACCTGGAGAAACCGAGCACTCTTCTTTCGTTTATGGTCAAAAGAATGTTTTTTCTCCCACTTAACAAGGGGTTCTTGAGATCATCCGCGGTGAACCTCTCCGCACAGGGATGATCTTTCTCGTACCTGCTCTGAATGGCTAACATCTGATCTGTGTATTCTTTGGAGTAGCCGACTATTCTCACAAAATCGCCTCCGTGAAACCGAGAAGCATTCGTCGCTTCATAGGATTCTGATAATCACCACTTACATTATAAGTATATTTGAATTTGAATTCGTGCTCAGCTTAATTCATCATAGTTCATCTTCTCGAGAACCAGTCGGATAACTCTGAGGTAAAAGTGGCATAATATATAAATAATAGAATCTATTAGAGTCTTTCAAGTACACCAAAGCAGATAAAGATGATAGGGTGTGATGAGATGAAGGGAAACGGAGGCTCTAGTAGATTTGCTAGTATTCTGATGCCCGGAGGTGGACCTCTTATGTTTTTTGGTAAGAAAGAAGTGGCGATTATTCAGCTTTTTCATGAGCATCTGGATTTCATCTCAAGAACTCTGGAAAACCTTGAAAAGGTATTCATTTCCATCCAGAATGATGACCTATCTTCTGTGGAGATCTATTCGGAAGAGGTACGAAAAATGGAATCGGCCGCCGATGCAAAGAGACGCGAGATGGAAAACGCGATGTATCAGGGTGCTTTTCTTCCAAACTTCCGCGGAGATTTTCTTGGTCTGGCGGAATCCTTCGATAAGGTGGCCAATGAAGCAGAGAATGTCGTTGACCAGATTGAGCTGCAGCGCCTTGTGATCCCGGCAGAGCTGAAGACCGATCTTCTGAAACAGTTACAGCTTGCTGTTGAGACATTTGAGGCATCAAAGGAAGCGGCTATCAATCTCTTTCAAGAGCTAAGCATTGCCGAAGAGAAAATCAAGGAGACTGAACGACTCGAAAACATTGAAGACAGTCACGAGCGAGCTCTAGTCAAGAAGATCTTCGAGATGAATTTGTCCCTCGCAGAGAAGAGGCAGCTCCGGGAACTTGTTCTATCAATAGGTGATATTGCGAATCTCTCTGAAGACTGTTCCGACAGAATGGAAATTATCGTGCTCAAGAGAAGGGTTTGATCAAAAGAGAGCTCTTATAGCGTTAATCGAAAGGTACAGCCCAATTGAAACTAGTCCAGCGATCAAAGGGGTCTGTAGCCAACCAAGAGCGATGTTTCGAAGGATTTTGTAGTTGATGTTTGTCGAGCCTCTTGCCAGTCCAGCACCAATTACTGCACCAACGATTGCCTGTGAAGTTGAAACAGGGACTCCAATTAAAGCGTAGATCCATACCGTAATTGCCTGGGCGAGAACAGCTATTACGGCCGAGAAGTGATCTAGCTGGGTAATCTGCTTTCCAACAGTGTACATGACCCTTTTGCTGAAAGTCAACACGCCTAGGCCGATGCTCAATCCGCCTACGAGAGCGGCGACTTCCAGGGGTATGATTCCGGCATACGGTCCAGTAACATTTGCAACATTGTTGGCGCCCAGAGCGTAAGAGCCATACGCGCCAATGATCAAAGCTCCTATCTTCAGAGACAAGTCCTGGGCCTGGATAGTCTTTATTCTTCGAAAGAATACCGCCGAAATCTTATAAAGGAAGAACGCACCTGCAGCGGCTCCTATGGGTGTTGTTACCCAGCAAATGACCACCTTTGTCAGTACTGACCAGTCTACAGTGGAATTCAGAATTCCGATTCCGAGAATCGCTCCCATCATTGCCTGAGATGAAGAAGAAGGAATTCCCAAATATGTCATTACAATCATGGAAAGAGCGGCTCCTATGGTACTTATTGAAGCAGTAAGAAGCGTCTGGGTGCTTACACTCGAGATCGTTTCAAGACCTCGGGAACCCTCAAGCAGTGAACCGATTAGTATGAATATCGCCGACAACACGACCGCAACACGATATTTCACAAGTCCCGAAGTAACCGCCGTACCGTATACATTTGCAGCGTCGTTTGCCCCTAATGCCCAGCCAAAAACAACTGCCGGAATTATCGCAAAGAACATGTTAGCCTCCATAGGGAGAAAGAAAAGTTGATAGATTATATCACGGTATTACATAGATTCGAAGCCATCTTTGAGAGATCGGGCAGAAAGAGACGAAGGTAGCAGAAACTGAAGGGAAATCCATTGGAGAATAGGCGGAATTCAGAACTCGATGAATAAGATCTCGGGAGGACTTGCCAGTCTTCCGGGAAACCAGCCGCCTATACCTCTAGTAACGAAAATCTTTGTTCCGTTTGTTTCGTAAAGCCCGCGATAGTAATCGCCACTAAAACCTCTAGAGCTCTTCAGGATGATTTCTGTAAGCCAGGGTATGTAGAATTGACCCCCGTGAGTGTGTCCTGCCAGCACAAGATCGAATTTTTCAAGAATGTCAGGATGTTCTTCGAGCATATTAGGTGCATGAACCATGAGTATCTTCAGATCATACTCATCATCAGGAAGGAACTTAGTCCACGAGAAGTAATGATGGGACGGAGTGCCCGTCAATCCCAGTTTTTTTCCTGCAATTTGAATCACAGTCGAGCGGGTATGAATCACGTTTATCCCCAGCTCCTCGTAGATCTTCCCCATGACATCTGTCTCGGATTCCTCCCAGTTTCCATATACGGCATAAACGGGCGCTATTCTGACTAGTTGCGAAAAGTAATTCTTCATAAACTCCATATCTGTATAAGGAGACAAAACATCGCCCCCAAATAGAATCAGATCTACACCTTCGTCGACGAGCCTTTCAAGAAGATGATCGTGAATGGGTTTCTTCATCCAAATGTGAATATCGGCAAAGAAGGCAATTTTCGCCGAAGGTTCTTCCGAGAACGTAAGCCTTTCGATCGTCAGAATGTTTGGTTCTATCAAAAAGACGTAGGCGATTATGCCGGCAACAATTAACCAGATCTTCCAATGCTTCAAAAAACCATTCCCTCATAAAGTTGTGTCATACGAACCGATTCTACATGATTATTCAGCAGTCGGTTCAGGCAGTCACTAAAATAAGCGTGATTTCTTCTTTACAAGCACCCTACCTTTCCATTTCGCAGCTCCACAAAGGTGAGCAACTATCGAATGGAATCCGATAATTGATGAGACGAGAGTGATCAGCGGATACAGAATAATCACCAGGGGTCTGAGTGAAAACTTCACGCTGGCGAGAAGCCACATACCGAATGAAAGTGTCAGACTAATCAGAGACAGAATCCCGGCGGACTCTGGAACGGCGGCTCCAAGAATGAATAGTAAAGCTACAGTGAGAGGAAAGAAATCCAAAGTAAGCATCCAACCCCAAACAAAGGCAGCGGGGACTATTCTGTAGTCAAACAGGGAGAAGTAATTCTTGAGAAAGCCCAAATATGCGGCTTTGAATCCATCGTACATCTTGCACTCTACAAGATCTGAAGCATCGTACAGTCTCCACTTCATCCCAGCCTTCTTTATCAGCCTGCCAAGAGAGATATCATCGACCCCGTGGTCCTTCACAGCCTCATGGCCTCCGATTGAGAGATAGGATAGCCTCCTGAACATCATGAACTGACCGCTGGCTGCCGCGAGTGATTTGCACCTCTTGCCATACGCGATAATGAGTGGAAAGATCGAGAAGACACTGTGAATCATAAATGGTATAGTTATCAACTCACCCAGCGTGTCGGTCTTCTCCTTAACCACGGCCGTCAACAGATCTGTTTTTTCTCTAATCATGACGCTTACAGCGTGTGAAATTGTGGGGGAAGCGTGAACGGTATCGGCATCTGTGAAAAGGAGGATCTCTCCCTTCGCTTCTCTTGCAAGCTGGTGGCATGCCCAGTGCTTGCCGAGCCATCCTTCTGGCAAAGCTTCTCCCTTAATTACTCTGAGGTTGTTAAACTCACTTCTCATTGATTCAAGGATTTGGAGTGTTGCGTCGGATGAGCTATCGTCGAGTACGATTAGTTCGAGATTGCGGTAATCTTGATTAAGAAGGGAGTAAACGCACCTTGAGATGTTTTTCTCTTCGTTTCTGGCAGGAATCAGTACTGAAACCAGAGGGCCATGGAGAACCCTTTCGAAACGGCTGATCTTTTTCATCAGAATCGCGTTAGAGACTGAAATTAAAAACATCATACCTAGGAAGAGAGCAACTGAAACTGACTGGGAGAGAAGAGAGGTCATTTTTCCTTCCTCCGAAACCTGAATGCTATGGGAAAAGCAAGCTGATCACTGTGTTTGAAAGCAAGGATTGTTGTGTTTATTGTCCAAATTGAGATAGCAATAACGTCCTTCTGAACGACGAGAAAGATCAGGAGGCCGCACATGCTCAGAATTACCTTCCAGCCATCGGTCCTGGGATTTATGACGAATGAGAACAACAACATAAACGCTCCGATTATTGAAGGTCCGACCCATTGGGTTACACCTGACCAGATGCCGAAAGAGACCGCTACAGCCTTACCTCCATTCATTCGCAGAAAGGGTGAAAAGGCGTGACCCAGAACCGGAGAGACTGCGACGGGTACTATCTCCCAGCCGGAAATTCCTCCAATCGAAAGGGCGAGCAGCACGGGAAGATACCCCTTGAAGTAGTCGAGCGCCATCGCTAACAACCCAAGTGCTAGTCCTGCTCCCCTTATCACATTGGAAGATCCAGGGTTGCCGTCGCCAATCTCCCTGATCTTCTTACCGGTCGTCTTCTCATAAATCATTTTAGAAAACATTATTGAGCCTGAAAAAAAGCCAATGAGAGTCCACAGGATGAACATCAAATCTTCCTCCGGCATAGAGCATATTACTTTCCTCATCTAAATGCCCCGAATGCTTGACGAGGAGAGATCTCTCCTCTTGTTGACAGTCCAAACTTCTTTCCGAGCTACGATTTCGCTTATGACTTGGTATCTTCTTCTAAACAACTTACAAAGGAGAGAGCCACTTGTATGTCGACTGAGCCCAGGATTCACGATATCAACTCTCTGCTTCTATTGAACCATGAGAAGTCAATTATACATAGCAAACCGGGCAAAGCGCTTCTTGAGAGCGAATAGCTTGATTTCTGCAAGACCTGAAGTAAATGATAAAATCTCATCGAATATCGGAAGGGATGGTAAAGATGAAGAGAATTCTATCCGTGTTTCTCCTCTTGTTCTCATTAGCACTGCCACTTCTCGCACATAGTTTGGAGGATGTATCTGTAAAGGAGTGGAGGCAGGACATCGGGTTTCTCGAAGAAAAACTGTTGAACACTCACCCTAATCCCTATTTCAAGACGGATGAGGGTACGTTCAGACAGCTTCTGCGAAGTCTGGAACGCGATCTGGAGAATCTGTCGTCCAGCGAGATCTACACAAGGCTTACAGAAATCGTCGCATCGATTGGAGACGGCCACACTGCGATCTATCCCGATAGCAGGCTTGCTGTCTATCCAATTTACACTTACTGGTTTACTGACGGGCTTTATATAGTTGCCACATCGGATAGTGAAAAGCACCTGCTGAACTGCAGAGTAGTTGAGATTGCGGGCATGGAAGTCGAAGACGCTTTGTATAGGTTGAGAAAGGTTGTATCATTCGACAATGAATGGGGATTTCTCCAATCTCACTCTGACTATTTGAACAAAGAAGAGATTATGAAGGGCCTGGGAATGGTTGACATGGATGGAAATCTTCTTCTTAAGGTCGAAAAGGAAGGAGAGATAATTGAAGCCTCCGTAAAGCCTCAAAGAGAAGTATTTCATTGGTTACAGAAGAGAGCGGATGAGATAGACAGAAGCTATCAAGGAAGGAAGTACTGGTATCAGTACTACCCTGATTCCAGGATCTTGCATTTTCATTATGCTTCATGTGGTTCGGAAAAAGTAAACCCGTTCATACTGTTTAGTTGTAGAATGTTTCTATTCACCTGGACCAACCCAGTAAGCAAATTCGTCCTTGATCTCAGGGGAAATAGAGGAGGCAGCTCTGTCGTTCTGGCACCCTTTATTCTAAGAATGATGATAGATTGGAGATTGAACAGAACTGGAAAGCTCTTTGTTCTAATCGATCGCGGAACCTTCTCTTCGGCAGTTCTCAATGCCATTTCCATGAGAAAACGCACAAACGCGATCTTTGTGGGTGAACCGACCGGTGGCAGTCCGAGGCACTATGGTGAAGTAGGTAGATTTCAGCTGCCTAACTCGGGAATTTTTGTAAGTTGTTCAACCACTTATTGGAAGACTACATCCGATACATCGGAAGCTTTTATGCCGGACATATTGGCGGTGAGATCCTTCCAGGGCTATTACGAAATGCGCGATCTAGCCTTTGAAGCCGTTATGACCTATGGATGGGAAGGGGAGGAATAGATGTTAACTCTGTTTAAGAACGTTGAAGTATTTGCTCCAGAACCTCTCGGAAGGAAAGACATTCTGATTTCTGGAGAGAGGATTGTCGAAATCGATGAAGGGATCAACGAATCGGCCGTTCGGTCGCTCAGCGGAGATGTATTCGACCTAGGTGAGGCGTACGCGATTCCCGGATTTGTTGACGGGCACGTGCATCTAATCGGGGGAGGCGGAGAAGGAGGCTTTTCAACAAGAACTCCTGAAGGTTCTTCGCAGCAATTCGCCGAAGTCGGGACCACGACAGTTGTTGGAATGTTGGGCACCGATGGTGTTACCAGAGATCACGCTTCTTTGCTTGCAAAGGTTAGGGACTTCCGAAACTCGGGGATAGATTCTTACATGCTGACAGGCTCTTACAGATACCCTTTGAAGACGCTTACGGGGGATGTCATGAGGGATATTGTATTCATTCCCGAGATAATCGGCGTGGGCGAGGTTGCCGTCTCGGATCATAGAAGCAGTAACCTTAGTTCCACAGAGCTTCAGAGATTTGCTATGGACGCGCGTGTGGCCGGAATGCTTTCCGGCAAGGCTGGAGTGACCGTGCTGCATCTTGGAGATGGACAGGAGAAGCTTAAACCTCTTTATGAAGCAGTTGCCGACGGTACTCTCAATCCACGACAGATTATCCCTACACACATCTGTCGATCGGAGGAACTCCTAAGTCAGGGCATCGACTGGGTGAGCAACAAGGGCGGATATATTGACATCACTGCGGATGAACAAAGCACACACCTGGTTCTGAAAGACATCTACAGCAAGAAGATCAGATTCGACAGGATCTGTGTCTCTTCTGACGGCCTCGGTTCTCTTCCCAGATTCGATAATGAAAAGAACCTGGTCGGGATAAGGCCGGCACCGGTCGATACTCTTCTTAAAACCTTCACAAGATTGGTCAAAGGCAGAGGTCTTCCGATACATGAAGCTCTGAAGCCTTTTACGGCAAACCCGGCTGCGTTCTATCATCTGCAGAGAAACGGAATTGGGCTGCTCAAGAAGGGAGGCTCTGCAAACATCTTATTCATTGATCGGGATTTCCAGATAATCGAAGTAATTTCCAGTGGAAGATCAATTTTGGAAAAAAGGCGATGATCGGTGTGAAACTATGTGCAGTTTATTACAGCAGATCTGGTTCGACAAAGGAAATTGCGGAAAGCTTTTCCGATTCTATTGGTGCAGAACTCTTCAAACTTGAAGAAAAAAAGCCCTTGAAATCGATATCCGGTCTCTATGCGCTGCTTGGCCTTGGAAGTCCGTTGAAGGAACCGCTTCCAGATATCGGCAGTTTCGAATTCCTGGTGCTGTTGACTCCAATTTACGCCTGGCATCCTTCGCCTCAGATGAATACTTTCGTGAACAATGCCGATCTGAAAGGCAAGAGTGTGTTTCTAGTAGGTGTAGGAGCAGGTGAGACAAATGAGAAAGCTCTAAAGAGATTCTCCGCAAAAGCCGAAAAGGCCGGCGCGAAAGTAGTCGGGACGAAAAACTTCAAAGGATTGCAGATTAAACAGGATTTGAAGGAGGTCAGATCGAATCTTATAGAAAGCGGGAAACAATTAGCCGGAATCATCGAAAGACTTGTCCAATAGACCTAAATAGACCTAGTAGAGATGTTCGAAGAGGATCTTTAGTCCAATCGAGATTAGCACAATTCCTCCGGTTGCTTCCATCAACTTGCCGAATTTCTGACCCAGTCTCTGTCCGCCCGTTACACCTAGAGCGGAGAGCGTTGCAGTTATCAATCCCGTCATCATAGCAGTGAGGATGATTGGTTTTCCAAGGAATGCGTATGCACTCCCTACAGCCAGCGCATCTATAGAGGTAGCTATCGAAAGTAAGATGAGCGTAAGGCCTCTGGTTCGATCCTTGCATGAGACTTCTTCTTTCCTGTCAAGAGATTCGAGCAGCATCTTTCCGCCGATAATTCCAAGAAGAATAAAGGCAATCCAGTGATCGAAATCCATTATATAGTCTCGAAAGCTTGCTGCGAGGAAGTATCCGATGATCGGCATTACAAACTGGAACAGTCCAAAATGAAATGCTACCCTGAAAACATGTCTGCAGGTTACATCCTCCAGAGAGATTCCAGCACATATTGAAACGGCAAATGCGTCCAGTGCTAGACCGGTTGCGACGAGCAGGTTCTCCATCTGAAGCTCCTGGTGTGAGATACCTAGATAGTAACACACCGAGAGACGAGAAGTCTTCAGAAAGAAGCAAAAGCATACTCACTACTGCTTTCAATCATGCGGAAACCGGTTTTCCTCTCGGCGTTTCATTCACTTCACCGGTCTTTCAGCAGAGGTCCTCTGGAGACAGAGAACGTGTGCTCTCCACCACCAGATTGTTTGACGATTCTCAAGAACCACTCTGCTCCTTCTGCGAAATTTGATAGCTTATATTCTGTGAACCGCTATAACTGACTCAATAAGCGTACCGGTATGGGTAGCGGCAGACTGGGTGGAGCCGGCAGCGGGGAAATTCTGGACGAGAGTCACCCGCGTCACGTCCGAAGCCTGCATCGTTTTGATCGCTTATGCTACGTATAGTTCGTACAATCCTTCTCCGGAGGACGATACTCTGCCTTGAACCTGCTGTTGTTATAGAGCATCTTGATAAAGACGCCCCTTTGCTCGAAAAGCGTGGTTGGTCATGACAAGGAAGAATCGAGACTCTCAATCAAGTACAGGGTGTTATTCGCCACCGAGAGTGTGGCCGCCACCTTTGAGCGGCCTCCGAAGTCAACCAGACAGTTCAATCATCCTAGTTGTTCAGAGGTTGATGGCTTTTGGCCTTCGGCTAGGGCGATTTTTGTGATCTTCGTGTGAGTAATTGCTCCGTCACTGAAAGATCCTGGAATTCTTTAGAGGGCTTCTCAAGAGATTCCAGGAACATCGTCTGAAACATCATCTGTGAGAAGATGAATTCGAAGTATTCCTCCATCAGTTTCTCAGCTGGTCCTGTCTCTATTGTCCAGAGATCATCGCCTGATCTATGGACTGAAAATCCATTTATCTGTCCTTCCATAGTTCTGAAAAGTGAATCTGTTTCACGATCCCGCTGAGCAGAATTCCAGGCTAACTCACCCGGAAGCAGGAATTTCAGTTCCGTTGATGCCTGTGAAAAGAAGTCTTGTTCTTCCCCGAGCTTTTCGACATATTCCCAGTGAATTCTGTACAGTGAAGCAAGGGCAGAAGCCGGAACACATTCCATTCTCGATATCAGGGCCTTTCCACTACCGTCTAAAATAGTGTCTTCTCTTTTGTGCTCCATGAAAGTTGCACTAAGAGCAATTGGAAGGATAGACAGAGCAACCGGCAGTAGCCTCATATTGAACCCTCCCAATCTCTCATCCAGGAAGTGGCTTTGGTTGATTCAGCAAGGGTCGCTATTGCGGTTGAAATTCGGCAATTGAAGTCTACTCCCTACACTTTCATTATAAGTTTTCGTAATTCGAACACAGTGCGGCCTGGACAAATCTACACAAAGCACGGCTCCGGGAAGTCCGACACCCTAGTGGAGCTCTTGTTTATCTTATCTCCAGGTCAATAGCAGGGGAACCTCAGAGAGGCACCATATGAAGAAGTTTCTAATAAGCTATCGAATGTTATCATGAAAGAAGGGAGTACAATGTGGTTCGTAGGGGTGCAAGGATGGAGCTTGTCTATGGTACAAGAAACCCGGCAAAAGTGACGAGCATGAAGAAGATGCTTGATGGACTAGATCTCCAGATAAAAGACCCCTGTTCACTCGATCATCTTCCGACTGTTGAGGAGTCCGGAATTAGTCCTCTCGAAAATGCCAAGACAAAGGTGGAGGCTTACTATCGCTTAATTGGCAAACCCATCTTTGCTTGCGACTCCTGACTTTACATCGAAGGCCTAGATTCTGAACTTCAGCCTGGAGTGAAGAACAGAAGGCTGGGTGACAAGGTTATGAATGACGACGAAATGATCGACTACTACAGTAGGCTCGTAGCCGGACTCGGAGGGCGGACAGTGGCTCATTATAGAAACGCCATCTTTCTTGTCTTGAGCGACGATCGAAAACGCTGGCTGATGGATGACACGATAGAAGAGACGTTTTATCTTGTGAGCAAGCCGCATTCGATAAGAGTTGAAGGGTTCCCTATGAATTCGCTCTCTGTTGATGTTCAGTCGGGTAAGTACTTTGTTGACCTTACCGACGAAGAAAGGGCCAGTGCTTATAGCGTCGTAATGGCTTCAGGAATTTCTTCAGCGAAGCAATCCGTTAATATGTTAATATGTTGATGTGCATTCTATAAGAGCAATATCGTAATCCCGCTGCTCATGAAATGCTATTAAGCAGCAAGGCAATAAAGGGAGGACAAAATGGCTTACAAGACAATTAATGGAACTCGACTTTACTACGAGATTAGAGGCAATGAAGGAGGAAGCGAGACGGTCGCCTTTTTCAATGGAGTCATGGCTTCGACGAACAGCTGGTCGCTGCAAACAGGTGTCTTTGAGAGATTCGGGTACAAGATTCTCCTTCACGATTTCAAGGGCCAGCTTCTCTCGGAAAAACCGGCTGGGCCTTACACGTTCAGAGAGCATGCTGAAGAGGCTTTGCTTCTAATGAAGGAACTGGATATTGACAAAGTGCACATAATCGGTACTTCTTACGGAGGCGAAGTAGCTCTAAGATTTGCCATTGATTTTCCTGAGATGGTTAAGTCAATTTCAATCATTGATTCGGTGAGTGAGCTCGACGAGGTTCTAAAGCTTTTTATCCGCAATTGGAAAGAAGCAGCTGGCAAAGGTGACCCTGTGAAATTCTTCTGGAATATGGTGCCGACAATCTACAGCAATTCCTTCATCAAGAGCAATATCAAGATGCTTGAAGAGCGAGCGAATGCATTGAAAAGGGTATCAGAGGACTACTTCGAGGGCCAGATAACTCTGTATGATACGTTCTTGAGCGACGTGTACATGAGCGATTCGCTTGGAAGAATCAGCTGCCCAACGCTTCTAGTCTGTGGTGAAGAAGATATTCTGAAGCCCAGGAGGTTTTCGAAAATCATGGCGGACAGGATCCAGAGATCGGAATTCGCTGTTATTCCTGATTGTGGTCACGTGACAATATTTGAAAAGCCAGACGTACTGAACAGCCTGCTTCTAGGCTTCATTATGAAGAACTCAGATCTTGGAGCTTAATTAGTTTTATGACCGTTATCAGTTAAGAGCTTCTTCTTTGGAATAGCTTGAAAAGCTCCATCACTACCAACAGAGGCGCTGCACATGCCAGCAAAATCAGCCACTGGGAGATCGAAACAGGAGAAACACCGAGCAAGTTCTGGAATAAGGAAGTGTTCATTGCAATCAGGTGGAGGCCGTGTGCTGCAATAACTCCAAAAACCAGAATGTAGTTTCTCCTAAGGGGTACTCTGAAGGCCGACTCTGTTTCTGATCTGCAATTGAAAACATGAACATTTTGCATAAGGACAAACAGAAGAAGAAGTAGATTTCTTGCGGAGTCCTCTTCCATTCCGGAACCCAGAAACACCATCCAGGCAACAAAGGCAACAAGCCCCATTGAGAACCCTGACAAGAGTGTCTCTCCAATCATCAATCTGTCGAAGATCCCCTGGTCTGTTCTTCTTGGGGGATTCTTCATCACCCCGGGTTCGCCTTTCTCGAAGGCAAGGGCAACGTCTTGTATTCCATTCGTGACAAGGTTTAGCCAGAGAATCTGAACCGCAACTAAAGGAAGAGGAACATTGAAGATCACCGCGAGAACAAATAGCAGAAGTTCAGCGGCGCCAGTCGATATCAATAAGTAGATCACTTTGCGAACGTTTGCAAACGCGAACCTACCCTCCTCTATTCCCGATACTATCGAAGCAAAATTATCATCTGTGATGATTATCGAACCGGTATCTTTGGCAACATCTGTACCCGAGCCCATTGCTACACCAATGTTTGCCCTTTGCAGTGCAGGAGCGTCATTCACACCATCACCCGTAACTGCTACGAAGTGGCCTTCTCTCTTCAGTGCTTCAACGATATGAAGCTTCTGGACTGGAGAAACTCTTGCAAAGACATTAGAAGAAAGGCATAGGTTGGCAAATTCTTTGCTTTCGTGGTCGCCAGCGCTCTCGAGGTCTTTGCCCGTAACTACTTTGTCGTTCTTTCCTATGATTTCGAGTTCTTCTGCAATTGCTTTGGCCGTAGACGGGTGATCTCCAGTTATCATAATGACTTTGACTCCAGCATCCTGGCTTTCTCTGACCGCACCTTTGACTTCCGGCCTCAGCGGATCTATGAATCCGACTAGTCCGATGAACACAAGGTCGTTAATCTCATCAATCTCAATATCATCACGGTCTACTTCACCTGAAGCGAAGGCGAGCACTCTGTAGCCGCCTTCAGCCAACGAAAGCGCTTTAGCCTCAATTTCTTTGCTGTCGAGCTCATTGGTGCTACCATCATCATTCAACACAGTTTTGCATCTCGAAAGGATCGTCTCGACCGCTCCCTTCATAGCACATATCTTTTTTCCCTGGTATTCATAAATGGCTGCAGAGTATCTCTTCTCCGATTCGTATGGAACTTCTCTCAATACCCGAGTCTCTTCACGAAGTGACTTCGGTGAAAGACCCGATTTGTAGGCCATTGAGAGAAGAGCAACGTCCATTGCGTCACCACTTTGATGCCACTGGTCGTTCTCCTTTTCGAGAACACCTTCATTGGCTATAACGGAAATCTTTATTAGTTCTTTCAGAGCTTCGGGAATCTCATGTTCGATTCCTTGAAACTCTCCTTTGTCGTTATATCCTTCACCACTTATTTCATAGTCCTTTCCAGAAGCTAGTCTTACAATTCTTGCAGTCTGCTGATTAACTGTGAGTGTTCCGGTTTTGTCACTGGCGATGACGGTGCAACTTCCGAGACTCTCAACTGCTTCGAGCTTTCTGACAATAACGTTCCTTTTTGCCATCCTGCTCGTTGCGACTGAAAGCGCAACAGTTAGAGCAACGGGAAGCCCCTCGGGGATGGCGGAAACAGAGAGCGCCACGGCGAGAAAGAATACGTCGGAAAGAGGGTATCCTTGCAAGAGTCTGAGCAGAGCGAATCCCGCCGCTGCTATCAGCACAATATATGCAATCTTGCGCGTGAATTCCTCCATCCTAATCACGAGAGGAGCCTTTCCTTGCTCGGATCCAGTTACGACTTCTGCAATCTTTCCAATTTCGGTGCTGTTGCCTGTTGCGACTACGACTCCCTTTGCTCTACCCGTTATTACTGTTGAACCGGCAAATGCCAGGTTCTTTCGATCGCCTATCTCAAGATCTTCATCGAGTTGATCCGTGTTCTTCTCAACGGTAGTAGATTCGCCTGTTAGGAACGACTCGTCGACAGAAAGATTGTTGGTTTCTATTAACCTGATATCAGCGGATAACCTATCACCCGACTCGGCAAGAACAATGTCTCCAGGCACCAGTTCATTTGAGTTTACCGTTCTGGTCTCCCCATTGCGTATTACTCTTGATTCCACTTTCATGATTTTCAATAGAGCCTCGGCGCTCTTCTCGGCCTTGAATTCTTGAGTTGTTCCGATAATTGCGTTCAGGACAACTACGGCAAGTATAAAGATTGCATCATCGGGTTCACCAATTATCACGGAAATGAATCCGGCAATCAGGAGTATGTAGATCAAAGGGTCCTTGAACTGCGAGAGAATTATCTGGAGGATAGTGACGGGTTTTTTCTTCGGGAGTTCATTTGGACCGAATCTGTTTAACCTCTCTTTGACTTCTTCTGATGAGATTCCCTCCTTCGAGCTATCCAGATTCTGGAGAGTTTCCTCTACCGAAAGCTTATACCACTTTGTGTTTTCAATACTCTTCTGCATTGTTCCCCCCTGCATCAACAGGAATTCGAGTTTCCTGGTTTTGAGAAGGCCCTCAATGAACTGACCTCAATTGCTCTGGGTGATGAAATACTTCACCCAAGGTCTGCAATATCTAGAAGTATCCTTGAATCCAAATTTCCTGTAGAACTCAACAGTAGAATTCATGAATGATCTTTCAATGTCAAATGATTTCATTCTTCTAATGCCTTCCAAAAGTAGTTGAGTTGCAAAACCGAGATTTCTGTAGTCAACGTGTGTGCCGACCGGTTCAAAGTTTCCATATCGGTTTTCCAGATCGAGCCAAATCGTACAAAAGGAAACATGCTCGCCATTGGGACTTACAACAAAAAGGTCTAGCTCTCTACCGTAATCAGGAGCTTTCTGAATCTCTCTGAAAGCGTCTGCTGGAGGCCAATGTGAAGGTGGACAAAAACCATGAAAGGCCATCGCCTTTGCTCTTGATCTCTTGATCGGATCGTCTTCTTCAGCAATACTGAGTACTTTGTATCCTACCGGAAAGGAAGGAGTCTCTGCATCATCGTGAATCTCATAGACAATGTAGGGAATAGGTGTCTCCAGTCTGATGTAGCCTTTCTCCTCCACCACCGATTCAAGATCGTCAAGATCTTTGACATAGAGTTTCACGAACCCATATCCATTTGCCCAGTCTGCAAGGTTCTCTTCAATGTAATCGATAATCTCAGGACAAAGAAACCCGTAATTCGGATGGATTTGTGTCCAGGCTTCTCCGGGCTCTTCGTTTTCGGAATGTGCTACAGCAACTACTTCTCCATCGCCGGTTTCCCAGATTCCAATTCCGTTTTGCCATAGAGGAAGATCGTCTCTGTGGTCCACATGTGGTCTCGTCGGAACGCCGAAATAACTTGTTGAATAGTACTTATGGAGAGGTATGATGTGAAATCTACAGATATTCCACCTGTCAATGGTCCAGTTGAAAGGTCCTCCACAGAGTGGGAAAGTCTCTATTATCAGGTTTCTTATTCTCATGTAGTCACTCTCTGGGACATAGCTCCTCATGGTGACATCTTTCTTCAAAGAGATCCCTCCCTGAACATAGCATGAGACTTTCTGCACCGAATAATTGTGAATTATACCATAGCAGCAAATCCAACAACTCTCCCCAAGTCTCTCGCTACAGTACAACCAAAAGAAAGGGCCGGAATTCACCCGGCCACTTTTCATCAGTCTCGAGCTGCTGAGCTTATCTGAGGAGCTCAGTATTGAATCGCTCTAGGAAGCTTCTTGGCCTGCTCAATCCAATTCAGAATCTGTTTCTTGGATGGTAATTTGCGCACGAGTCTCTTTGCTGCATTTACTTCCACTACCTTTTCATAAAGGTTATCACCGTTTCTCTTAGAGAGTTCTGGCACTGTGTCGACTCCAGCTGCTTCAAGTAGTTCAGAGTATTCTCCCCCGATTCCCTTGATTCTCATCAAATCTGCGTGATTCACCCAGGTAAGGATGGTCTCTTCAAGAATATCGGTTTTCTTAGCAAGTTCGGCTCGTGCCTTCTTTGTTTCGCAGGTCTTCAGAAGCGCTTCGATTGAATTTACACCCGCATCCTTGAGCTTCTTTTCAAACACGGGTCCGATCCCTTCTACAATAGTGAGTTTCGCCATTGATCTTCCTCCCTTCTATATAGTGGTTTTGATTTCAAACTATCCCGCAACTGCTCTGCCACAACCACATGATTCACTTGGCCATTTCTTGAGCAAGTCCCCAACGGAGGAACTCTCGCAATCAACAACTTGCCCCTCTTTGCTCTTGTCAAGCAAATCGGATGACATCCTCTAAACATCTCCGCTGCTGCCCTATTTACAAAGCAATCACTTGTTGGCGCGGAATCAATATTTTCATCTTTTTTCTCCTTGTCAAGGACCACCAGAAGCAACTATGCCAGTTGCCTAAGAATGCCTGAAACACGATTGGGCTATAGTTTTGTCGGCTCCCAAGATTCTTCTTCATTTCATTTTCCACATAGTCCAGCTAACGCATCTCAGACTCTTTGGTCTTGTGAACGGCTGAGATGGATATACGGACATTCTCTGGAGTATCTTCCCGATGCTTCTTCAACCCCTTGCTGAGAGATTCAAAACCTGGCTCAGTCGAGGAGTAGAGCAAAAGCCCCTTTAGGAGCGTAGGGACACAGGTTAAGTGCGTTCTCTGACCTTCTCCGGAGTTGTATTAACGGATCGGGCTAGTTCCGAAGCGTCATCTTCTTCACAAAGCTGCTTCAGCTCGAGATCAAATAGTCTCACAAATGGCCTCCCTCCTTTGAAATTAGGTAACACCAATGTTATTATACTTCCTTGTTATAAAAAGAAAGGTACTTGGAGAGAGTCGACACTCGAGGAAATCAATACTCCTGGATTCAGTCCTTCCGAAATCTAGTAATACGGACTTTAAGACTTGCAGACTCTATAATTCAGTATGTTGGCTGTGAATCATTGGAGCTCAAAACTCTTCCGAGAGCTGAATTACGAGCGAACCGAATTCTTCGATACTAGGAGCTCAAAGTGAAAAGGAAAGTGAATCTGATTTCTCAATTATCGTTGTTCTGTATCTCTCTTTCTGGAATAGCCTTTCAACTGTTATTGTCCAGGAATCTTTCGGGAGCACTGATGCAATTGAGCTACTACGCTTTGCAGACGAATCTGATAGTCGCAATAGTCGCCCTCTTGAATGCAGTATTCTCCATAAGGACAGCAAAATCACAAATAACAGCAGGATTACTGAGCATTATCACGGGTGGTTCGGTGTTGTGGATAACAGTGACTATGACTATTTACCATCTCCTTCTTTCGGACCACTATTGGCCCAGAGGACAGGCTCTGTTCGCTAACAACCTTTTGCACTAAGTTACACCGCTTCTCGCGATAATCTTCTGGCTAATCTTTGAAGAAGGGAAATCATATAGGTTTTTCTATCCCTTACTCTGGGCGGTATATCCTCTTTCCTACGCGGTTGTTTCGGTGATTCGAGGAGCCATAACAGGTTTTTTCCCTTACTGGTTTCTAAAACCCGCTGCGGCCTATCCAAACGGAATTGGTTCATATCTAAATCTCTTCATCTTCACTCTTGTTGTCGGTTTGATTTTCATCGCGACCGGCTATCTAATGGTCTTCTTGAACCATCTACATCTTTCTGGCGGTCGCTTTACAAATCTATTCAAGAATAATAACCAAATTTGATTAGAAAACTGGCCTAAAAGTCAGTTTGCATTGATTCATATCTCTTGTCCTTATGTAAGTTAAGAAAAGGAGGGCTGGGCCCTCCTTAAGAGAACTAACAACTCGCTGTTAGCGTGTTCCCAAACCTTTGCGGTATCCTCTTCCTTCGCCGAAAGACTTCTCCGCTTCAGAACTACCATTTCTCAAGCGTTTCTGAAGCATCTCTCCGTCATTAGGACATGACTCTCCTACATTGGCTTCAGTTCTTTCAGCAAAACGCGGACACTCTTCGGAAGCAAGTCTAGCGCCCTTGTTTCCTCTGAGTTGCTGACCAACAGCATAGGTTAGAGTTGCCGCCAGGAAAAGTATAAGTACGATTATGACTACTTTCTTCATCCCTATGCACCTCCTTCATTCAAGCAGTACACAAGATATTACTATCCATTCCTTAGAGTTTCCTTAGATTCTCAACTTGGACTTATATTCTGCAGCAAACACTTGGACGGAGCGAATAGCATCACCTAATCAGCAAACAGATCGTGGAGTTCCAAGTAGATTTAATTATGCTGTTCATTGAATAATCGAGATTCGATATCACTGCTTTGACCGGATCCCTTCAAGAACAAAGAGGAAATACGAATTGAATTAAGTGATCTCTCCTTTCTTCCCTAGAGTAGTTGAGCATCTCTAGTTCCAGAACGTATGCTAGAACTCCCTCAATGCATTAGCATCTGTATTCCAAAGCTTTGTAGGTGATTGCATTTTCCAATTGTCGCTTTGCTAGAAGAGTTTTCGTAATAAACACTAGGGAGAGTTTGAAAGGATTTTCACTCGTTAACAATGTTCTGCTTGAAACGGAATCACTCAGGGCAAAGGCCATTCAGGAAGCCTCCACTCGTTAACAACGTTCTGCTTGAAACCCGTGAATCAATGTTCTGACATTCTGTGTTCTTGGGGACTCCTTGGAGCTCCTAGTAACCGCTTGGTCTTTCCTGCACTATCATTCTATGATTTCCCTAACGGTATTGTTCATCTCGTGAGGAATGAGAACCTCCAAGTAACCTTCTATAACATCCCTCCTTTATTGAAGGGTGACCTAAAACTACCCGCTAGCAAAGCCCCTTGAAAATCGTGACGCACTTATCTTTCGGTTCCACGATTCCACCGCTCAACAAAAACCTAGAAATAGAGTTTTGTCGATTTCATGCCGATTGTTTCGTAGATCTGTTCAGTTTGAAGGCGGAAAAGAAGAGGGCCCTGATGAGCCCTCTCTACAAAATTCAGTAGTAAATCAATTCAAGAAGCAGGTAGAAGGCATTTATGCTTTCATAGTATCCATCTATCTCCCAGTAATAGAGATCGTAGCTGCCATCGTCATATACTTCGAATTGGCAGTACACTTCTGCTGGAATCCCTCCAAGGTCGAAGGTTCCATAGAACTCTACAATATCGAGATCATCTGTTGATAGAAAGTAGTCCCAGTATGGATCGTAGAAGAAACTGTCAAAGGCTTCCCCTAGCGTCATCCAGTTGTAGTACACGTCGAAATATGAGTTCTTGACGTCCGTGATTTTCGATGCAAAGATTGAGTTCAACAACGTATTAATCAACGTATCGTCCTGAGTAACATCGTCAACTCCGAGGTAAGCGATCTCGAAGGTCCGTTCATCGACGTTTACTATGAACTGGAAGAGAGCTTCAACAAGCTCGTCGTTGCTGTAGAAGAAGCCCGAGAACTCTACAACGTCTAGATTGTCGGAAGTAAGGAAGTAATCCCAGTAACTATCGGCGAAAAAGCTGCTGAAAGACTCTCCTATTACCCTGTCGGGGAATTCGTAGAAGAAACCGTCTCTTACTATGGAGATTGCTACAGCAGCCCTATCGGGAAGAAAGATCCTCTCCAAAAAAGCGTACTGGCCGCTATTATCCTGAGGAACTCCATTGATCTCCCAATAGCTCAATGTGAAGGTAGAGTCCTCTTCTACAACCGAGAATCGCATCAGAACCGTTGAACTTCCCCTATATTCATCCGCGAAGCTGCCGCTGAACTCAACAATGTTTTGCGTTCCTTCCTTCAAATGCTTCCATCTTGACATCTCGAAGAATGAGTCAAAGGCTTCGCCTATGGGCACATCGGGGAAATTATTGAAAGTTCCGTCGGTTACAATACTGATGAACTTCGCACTGTCTTGTGACAATAACCGCTGGGAGAAAACGGAGCTGGCGATAAGGACTATCAAAATCAGCAAAACAGAAAACTTCTTCATAAACCAACCTCCTTTGTCCTATACCTTGATTAGTAATTGATCTTGAATCTTTGAATCCTATTTCCTAATTGCTCCAGTACAAACACATTGTCTTTACCGTCGACACATATATTGAAAGGCTTCGTAAATAAACCACTTGTAGTTCCTACACCTCCCCACTCAAAGAGGAAGTTTCCGTCCGGATCAAGAACTAGTATCATACTTGTCATTTTGTTTATAAAGAACAGATTTCCAAAACGATCTACCACAGACTCTCCAGGCTGGCCCCAGTTGCCTTCATAGGTTGAGGCCCAGTTTGAAATGTAGTTCCCTTGGGAATCAAACTTCTGGATTCTTCTCATTATGTCGTCCGATACGTAGATGTTTCCATTGCTGTCAACACTCAACCCCGATATTGAGGCGAGATTGCCGGGGTTCATTGCCTCGAACATGTTTACCTTTGCGCCTACTGTCAGCAGAAGAGTTCCTTCCCCATCGAAAACCTGAACTCTTTGATTGAAAGCATCGCCTACATATATTGTGTCTGCGCCATCGATTGCAATATACATAGGTCCGTCAAACTGACCGGGTTCTGCACCTTTACTTCCCCATGACTTCACAAACTTGTTCTCGTTATCGAACTTCTGAACTCTGCCATTCTGGGAATCAGCGACGTATATACTGCCTTTAGAATCTACAACAACATCATGCGGGAAAAGGAATTCACCTCGCTCGCTGCCAAACCTTCCGAAGGACATTTGGTGTTTTCCGGTGCTGTCGAAAACCTGAATTCTATGATTAAGTGTGTCGGCTACGTAAATGAAATCTTTCCCGTCTGAGGCAAGCCCCTGAGGGTCACTGAACTGTCCGTCCTTGTTTCCTTGAGACCCCCATGACTTTTCGAAAGTCACGGACAAACCTAGCAACGAAATAGAAGAAATAATCAGAACCGTAAGAATGGCAAACCACTTCAAAAAATCCACCCCTTTTGGCATCTCATTTTGCCTGTCTGATCTTATCATCCCTGATGCTCAAAACAGAACGATTTCATACACTCGTATCGGGTGATTCCGGGTCTTCGGTCGCAAATGAAAATGAAGGAGCGAGGAAGGCGCAAAACCAAGTATAAACGTGATGTGATGCTTCTACCAACAATCATTGTCTTTGTTTGAGGTTACCGGGCGTTGCCACATAAAGCTACGTGTTCTAAACTATAGATGAGATGTCGTTGATTATTCCTCATAATCGATGGTGATTCAATTTAGCAAGTATATACCCTCAAGATAGAATGAACACCAAAAACCAAATTGAATTGGAGGTGCCTCAATTGGCAAAGATGATTAAGAAGAATTACCTACTTGCTCCTGGGCCCACCCCGGTTCCTATCGATGTACTACTTGAAGGTGCTAGGGATACTATTCATCACAGAACTCCACAGTTCAAAAAAATCTTTGAAGATGCGGTAAGCGGCACTAAGAATGTCTTCAAGACGGAGAATGATCTATTCATTCTAGCTTCTTCAGGAACAGGTGCCATGGAAATGGCCGTCACGAATATTGTAAATCCCGGCGAGAAAGTCATAGTTTGCAGTGTTGGAAAGTTTGGCGAAAGATGGCTTGAGCTAGCAAAGACTTTCGGTGCAGATGTTGTCTTGTTGGAGAGGGAGTATGGAGATTTCTACACTCCGGAAATGGTTGAAGAATCCCTTAATGCCAACCCGGATGCGGTTGCAGTTCTGACGACTCTTAGTGAGACATCCACAGGTACTGTAATGGATATCGAAGGTATCAGCAAAGTTGTGAAGAAGGCCGGCAAGCTGATTGTGGTTGATGGTATAAGCGGTCTTGTTGCAGAGCCATTGCTAACGGATGAGTGGGGACTGGATATCGTTGTCTCCGGTTCTCAGAAGGGTTTCATGCTACCTCCTGGACTGGCCTTCATATCATTCAGCAAAGAAGCCGTTGAAAAGGCTAAGAACACGAAATCGACAAGCTACTATTTTAATCTGAAGAAATATCTCAAAGACCCTCTTCCATGGACGCCCGCAGTTAATTTGATCTATCAGCAGAGCCTTGCAGTAAAAATGCTCCTTGACGAAGGCATGGAGAATGTGTGGGCACGACACGAACTGATGGGAAAGGCAACAAGAGAAGCCATAAAAGCTATGGGGCTGGAGCTTTTTTCCAAGAGACCGGGAAACGTCCTCACTTCTGTCAAAGTACCTGAAGGAGTCGACGGCGGCAAAATCGTCTCTATTATGAGAGACGAATATGGCGTAACAATCGCAGGAGGACAGGGCGCGATGAAAGGAAACATCTTCAGAATTGCACACCTCGGCTATATGTCCGACTATGACGTAGTAATTGCCCTAACGGCTCTTGAGAAAGTCTTGCGAAGACTCGGCTTCAATGTCGAGTACGGGACCGGAGCGAAAGTCGCTATGGAAGTATTCGAAAAGGAGGGTGCGTGATGCTTCGACTTCATGCTAACGATCCTCTAGATAAAACTGCGATGAAGATACTCGAAGACAGCAATCTCTTCCAGATATCTGCAGAGCATCTCGATAAAGATCAGTTGCTTGAGATAATGCCTGAGGTTGAAGTGCTCGTTGTCAGGAGTGCGACGAAAGTCACATCAGAGATAATCGAGGCAGGGAAGAAACTCAAGCTAATCGCAAGAGCTGGAGTTGGGTTGGACAATGTAGATGTCGAGTCGGCAAGGAAGCACAATATCCTTGTCAGAAATACACCTGGCGCGAACGCGATATCGGTGGCTGAGCTGACTTTTGGATTGCTTCTTGGACTGGTCAGACATATTCCAAGAGGTACTTACGGAATTAAGGAAGGAAAGTGGGAGAAGAAGGAGCTCAAGGGTACCGAGATCTTTGGCAAGACTATAGGATTGATCGGGTTTGGAGCAATAGGCAGAGAAGTAGCAAAGAGAGCATTGGCATTTGGAATGAAAGTCTGTGCGTACGATCCTTTTGTTAAGGAAACCGATTTGGAAGTCGATCTGACGGACACCATTGACTCACTTATTGAGAGATCGGATATAATATCGCTCCACATACCCCTCACTCCCGAAACGAAACACATAATTGGTGAAAAAGAGATCTCCCTGATGAAAGACGGCGTTATTATTATCAATGCAAGCCGAGGTGGGACCATAGATGAACAGGCACTCTACAACGGATTGGTTTCAGGTAAGGTTTCTGGAGCAGCCCTTGATGTTTTTGAGGTAGAGCCGCCGTCCGACGAGTTGAGAAGGAAACTTATCGGACTGGGGAACGTCATTTGCGTTCCTCATGTAGGAGCAAGTACATCGGAGGGTCAGAAGAGAGTTGGCCTGGAGATGGCCAAGATAATCGTTAAAGAGTGTAAGGGCATGATATAATTCACAATGATTTTTCTGGTGGAGGTGTGAGTGTGAAAGTATATGTAGACAAAGATACTTGTATTGGCTGTGGCGTGTGCGAAGGAATATGCCCCGATGTCTTCAGAATGAATGATGATGGAAAGGCAGAGGTGATTGTTCCGGAGACAGAAGCGGCTTGTGCTCAGGATGCCGCTGATTCCTGTCCAGTTCAGTCAATAAAAGTAGAATAGTTTCCAATTCTTAACGATCACATGTAGGGGCAGACAAATGGTCTGCCCCTTTCTATAGTGGAACACAAAATTTGTCTATTTTTTCTGCGTGTTAAGTCTGGTATAGTAGTAATTGCTTCGGAGCTACATATTATTCGTTATTTCCTATTATGCGGTTCGCTTCAGGGTTACAGCTATTATCCGTGGAGGTCGTTGTGTCTAATTCTATAATAAGCACTCTTAAGAAGAAGGTCTCAAAGAAAACGTGGGACAACTGGTTCTCCACATTTGAATTGAAAGAAGTCGAAGATGAGAAAGTGGTTTTCTCTGTTGCCAATCTATTCATAAAGGATTGGCTCCAGACAAAATACGGAGGAGTCATTTCCGATTCAATATCAAGTATCCTTGGAAAGAAAATGCCTTTCGAAATAATCTACAAAAGCAAAGAGACCCCCTCTGAGGAGCAAAGCGATTCAAGAGTTTCCGGTTCTCTGTTGAAAAGAAAGCCGCTGATGATTTCCAACCTAAACCCGGAATACACATTCAGAAATTTCGTTGTTGGGAGCGAGAATAAGGCGCTCTACCAAGTTGCGCTTGATGTTGCCCAGAATCCGGGCAAATATAATCCCTTCTTCGTATACGGAGATGTTGGGCTGGGTAAGACACATCTCCTTCAGGCAATCGCTCAAGAGACGATGAACAGTTTTCCTGACAAGAAGGTGCTATACATAACAAGCGAGCAGTTTATGAACGACATGATTCAATCGATAAAAGAAAACAACATTCAGAAATTCAGAGACCACTACAGAAAGAAATCCGACATTCTTTTGATCGACGATATCCAGTTTCTAATTGGGAAGAAAGGAGTTCAAAACGAGTTCTTTCATTCATTTAATGAGCTTCACGATTCGGGAAAGCAGTTGATAATATGCTCTGACAGAAATCCTGAGGAGCTTGATACTTTCCACAGCAGGCTTAAATCAAGATTCCAGATGGGCATGCTTATGTCGATCCAGGAGCCCCAGCCTTCTACGAGATTTCATATTGCTAAACAGCTTGCTCAGAGAGAGTCCGTTTTACTTCCGGACGATGTGGCGAAAGTTTTGGCCGACAATATCGACGGAAACTTAAGAAGACTTAGAGGCGCAATCATAAAGTTGATAGTTCACAGCAGTGTTTTCAGATCACAGATAGACCTTTCTCTGGCAACTCAAATACTTCAGTCTTTTACGGGATCAGTAAATGTTCCAGTATCTCAGAGACCGATAGACCAGATCTATGCTGCTATTGAGAAGATTATGAAAGTTACCAGAAAGGAGATTGAATCGGGAAGTCGAAGTAAAGATATAGTTCTTGCCAGACAGCTGACAATGTACATTCTGAAAAATCACTTCGGCAAACAAGTAACGGAGATAGCAAGGGAAACCGGGAAGCAGCACTCAACAGTGATTCATTCTCTGAAGAAGATTGATAAAAGCGTCATGATGGGTAAGGGTGCCACAAAGCTCTTGTTTGATGACATTATCGGGATACTCTCTTCGAATTCCGCTGCCGTTTGACCTCTTGGACCTGAATCAGAAATGAGGTACGTGATTTTCGGAGAATAGCCGATAAAAGTAATCCGAATATTTCATTCAGGAAATCTCTCGGGTTGGGATGCGAGGGACAATTTCTTTATAAGCTTTTTATGGATGGGAGGTATCGATGAAATACACGATTAGCGTTTCGATTTTCTTGGCTCTCGCTATGGTGATAATCGGAGTAGTATTTAACTGGCAAGTCAATAGGCCTGAGAAGATTTCACAGATCAATTCACAACCATTTGGCAATCTGGAAGATGGAGTGTATGTTGGAAGAGAAGGTTACGTTGGACTTGAGGTTGAAATACTGGATGGGAGGATAATTGAGATAAGAATTGTTCAGAATCGTTCAGATAGGTATGCTAGAAGTGCAGAAGCCTTAACCGAAAGAATTGTTGAAGCTCAGAGTCTCGATGTAGATGTGATTACCGGAGCCACAGCAACAAGTGAGTCAATTGTTGCAGCGGTAAAGGCGGCAATAGGCGAAATCGAAGATTAGATCACCGTTCAAGAAGAACAGATAGATTCCAAAGCAAAAAGCCGATATCGTGCGCTGCATCGTCTTACGAGTTTTGTTAGAAATTAGAAATATGAATACATATTGCAATTACATACTAGCAGGCTCAAAGAAACTGATAATCGGATTGTTGAATTCTCCGGAAATCTTCCATTGACTATCAATTCCCGTCAAGAAGATCGTACTCTCGCCGCTCTTTGAATACTTCTCTTCCCCAGATGAATAGTCGAGAGTGAAGAACACAGTCATTGTTGCTTCTCGGGAGTCTCTTTCAACTCTTTCTACTTCAACAGTGTAACTAATGCCATCGTAGAGTTCGAAGAAGTCCGCATAGAAGGAGGCAACGGTGTCTTTTGGAAGCGTTCTTCCTAATGGACTTCCCGAAGTGGCGATCCAAATCTCTTCTGCGTAGAGCTCAAGAATTCTGTCTTCCCTGCCCCTGTTGATCTCACGCTCCAGCCTCGCAATCAAGCTGTCGGGTCTTGCCAGTATATATCCAACGCAACCAGAAGTGAGAATCATAGAGATAATCATCACCACTGTAGCAAAAAAGGCTCTTCTCCTTATCATATCGTCACCCCCGCTCATCTTCTTCTCTTAATAATAACAGATTTGCTTATCCAAGGATCTTTCAAAAGAATAAGTGAACCTACAAAGAGGGGGATCTTAACTATCTGCTTTTCCCGAACAAAAACCTCTATCCAAAGTCCTATCATTGAAGGAGTATGATGGTTTACAGAGGGGGATTGCATTGAAAAGAATCAGTCTTGTGTATTTCGTTCTGGCTCTCTTGATAACTACTTTCCTATCTGCGACATATTTGAGTTTTAGAGGTAGTTTTGAACGGATAGTTGTTAATAGAAACGGTATTAGACGTGGCGACGCTTTCACAGTTAAGGTTCCTGATTCGCTTTTCGGAAGGCCTTCCTTAACATACGTGAGAGGAGCAACCCTGGAAAGCTTGTCAGCCGATCGAGGGTATACTCAATACTCTTTCGTTGCTGACGATAGCGACGCGGTAGTTGTTATTTCGTTTCAAGGACTATTCAAAGCACGTAAGACTGTCTCTCTAGAGTTCGAGGATTTCATCGATATCAATTCAGATGGCTTCCCCGACAATCTAGTGCTTGATTTGGAAGATACAGAGAACTTCAGAACTTGGTTTGTGAATATTTCAGCTTATCAGGTTATTGAGTTTTCCAGCAGGTGGAGCTCTCAAGAGAGGGATTGCAGCGGGCTAATAAGATTCGCAGCTAGAGAGGCTCTCAAAAGGCATGATGAACAGTGGTTTCTTGATTCGGGTATTGACAAAGAGCTTTGGTACGAAAAGACAGGAATAGACTTGCAAGCGGTACCTGACGTTAAGAAGTACAACTACCCGGATATACCAATTCTGAAGAATAGAATCTTCATAAGTAACACCGGAGAATTCACTTATTTTGCCGATGCTTACAACCTGATTCGTAGTAGTATGGTATTTAAGGGCAGAGATCTCAGCGTTGCAAGACCTGGAGATATACTCTTTTTTCACCACCCCTCTCCATCAACTTTTCACTCGATGATATACACTGGCGATGGGTTGATCTATCATACCGGACCTCTTTCCGAAAGTGATTCAGGTGTTCTGAAGCTCTGGAGAATAGATGATTATTTACGAACGATGCCTTATCAATGGTTGCCAATATACAACAACGAAAACTATCTCGGGGTATATTCCTTCAAGTTTCTACCCCGCAAGTGATGGAGAGTGAAGGCAATGAGAAGAACCTTGGTGTTTCTTATTATTCTGTTATTCACAGGTTTAACGGCACTTGCTTTTCAGATTCAGCAGTATGGTTATGAGCTTAGATCATCTTTCGTAGAGTTGTACTCTATGGACTATCTACCTACAATATACACAGACGGCAAGGATAGTTACATCGATATCAAGATTTATGATTTGGACGAGCAGGATCTTACTGGGGCGATCACCATCGGGGATGTCGGAATCTCCGGCGATCCACTCTACGCTTTCAGGCAGACAGTAAAGGAGAAACAAAGGATATACTTGCCCGAGAAAGCTCTAATGGGCCTGAGACTGATTGTTGTTTCGTCGCAGTCAGGAAGTGCCAAATTGATGACAAGCTATCGTATGGTTGGAGCTCAGCTGCTTGCTTATGAAGATGGAGCGATGATGAGACTCTGGAAAAAGGAAGATTCCAGCTTCATTGATAGCTTCTCCCTTTACAGACTCATAGACGGGGAGTTATTGGGACGGACAGAAAATGGAGTGTTCGTTTTTGACTATCTTCCCACGACAGGAGATGCAATACTTGTTCAGTCTGCCAATGGATCGATCCTGTGGAGGCCGGGCGAGTATGATTACTATTTCTCGTCTCGAAACATCTCTCTGATATTTACTGATCGACCGGCATACAAAGCCGGTGAAGTTGTTAATTTCAGAGCTTTCATAAGGGAGATAACATCTTCGGGCTATCAAATACCTAGAACTAATTCTGTAGAAGTTGAAATAGTAGATCCATTAAACAGGAGCGTCTTCACTGAAGAGTTGAGCCCGGATAACCTTGGCTCTGTTAGTGGTACGTTCCGAACATACTCCGAAATCACCAGGGGATCCTACAGGATTATCATCCGGTGGGAAGGAAACGAGGACTACTATTACTTCCAGATTGCCGACTACAAAAAGCCTACGTTCTTCACAACAGCGGAATCTGCATCAAAGGCATTCAGAAAGGGAGAGGCAGTTACAATCAACGTTTTGTCCGAGTACTACTTCGGAGATCCCGTCTCGCTTGGCAAAGTAGACTACACGATATACAAGGGCAGTCAGTATATTGACAATGGATCTGCGAGACTTGATGGCCTGGGTAAAGCGGTGATTGGCTACTCTGAAGAGCTTGAGAGCGGTTCATACTACGCGGTTATTACTGTCTCAGACGATACCGGTATGCAGTCACGAAGTACGGTTGACTTCAAGGTAGTACAGGGAACATTCGATTTCAATGTTGACTACAGATTCACCGATAAAGAAGCACTCGTGAAAATCGAAACAAGATTGAACAACGATACTCTTGTTTCCAAGGCATTTGAGATGAAGGCGTGGTATGAAGAACCTGTAATTCTAATGGACGAAGGAAAACAGGTTGAGAAGAAGCTTAAGATCAACATTTTCAGGGAAGAACTTTCCACTGACAGTGGTGGAAGGGCAGAGATTCTGATCAGTCTTAGGGACGTCCCGCCGGATACGGTTGTGTATTTCGAGGCCAACGGGGCCCCTTCAAATGAACCGGAAGTGGTTAACAGATATTCAGTCTATACTAGTGGGTACTATGACTACTACGGGTCTATTCTGGTGGATTCAGTTGAGTCTGCTGCTCCTGGCTCCAAGGCAAGAGTATCATTCTATACATCATCTCCAATGGATCTTTGGGTCATTGGTGATTTTTCGGGTGAATTCAAGCAGTTTCCTTTCAGTTCTACGGAGGGCAAGAACACTATCGAAATAGAGATCCCCGAGAACTATGGTTACGAGAACTTCATGCTCTTTATCGTTGGATATAAGAACTATCAGATTATTCAGTCAAGAGTCATCGAAGTTGAGATTGCTTCAAGAGACCTTTCAATCAATGTGCTTACTCAGGATAGATATGAACCTGGCGATACCGTCAATATGAAGCTGCAGGTCCTCGATGATGAAGGGAATCCCGCCGTTGTAGGACTGACGGTTTCAGTAGTATCTCAGGCAATGCTTTCTCTCTTTGAAGGCGATTCCGATCGGTGGAAGGAATCACTGGGCAGTCCCTTCAACAGGGGTTTCAACACTGTAAGTATAAACGACCTGTATTATTCTGCCTACCCGTCAATAGCCAAGCTAGGAGATCTACTGGAATCTCAACCACCCGCGGCCGAATCTAAGGTAATTGGTGGTGCTACTTTCGGGATGGGCGATCGTGGTGGAAATGGCGAAAGCTTGACTTCGGACGTGAGAGCCAGGAAACTTTTCAGCGACAGCGCCTTCTGGTCTGTTGGAACTTTCACCGATGAGAGCGGCTTTGCGGAACTGTCGTTTGTTGTACCGGAAGATCTCGATACATGGACTGTCAGAACTCTTGCGGCCGACTTTTCGGGAGATTTCAGCTACGAGAAGTCTAGTTTCGAGACTTGGAAGCCCATGACCGTTAGCAGTTTCCTTCCGGAGTTTCTGATCGCTGGCGATACAGTGAATCTAGTCTTTTCCGTGAAGAATAATCTTGACACTCGTATGCCTGTCATCACCGGTTTCTATGTTGATGATGAAGTCATTGAAGAGAAGGGAGCAACTATTGACGCCTTCGGAAGTCTTTCCTTCAGCTATGAGATGGTTCTAAGAGATCTCTTGCCTTCGGAGAAGGATGAGAGTCTCAGAGTTAAGTTTGTTGTTGAAGGAAGTCGCGGCTCCGACGGTGTTGAATACGAAATTCCTTTGAAGCCAAGGTACTCATATATCCGATTTGGCGACCTTGACTTTCTTGAAGGGAATAGAGTAATTGAATTTATGGAAGACTCAATTGGTAGTGTTACCATCTCTTCCACAATTGATCCAATTCTTCTTGAAGCAATAAGGTATCTGGTAGATTATCCCTATGGCTGTGTGGAACAGACAATGAGTAGGCTTCTTCCAGCATTGGCGGCTTCTCAACTACTTGCAGGTGCCGATGAGTCTTTTGCAGACAAAGTCTCGGTTGTAGTTGGCGATGGTCTTGAACGCCTCTTTGGCTATCAGCACTACGACGGAGGTTGGGGTTGGTGGAAAGATGACCAGAGCACTCCATTCATGACGTCTTACGTGATGTTAGGTCTATATCTTGCCACAGAAAACGGTTACGATATAAATAGGGATGTAATCGCGATGGGGTACTCGGCATTGAAGAGTCTTAACAGAGACAAGCCGGATCCTTTCCTTCAGTATGTCATTACACTGTTCAGCAGGAAACTGCGAGACCCGATAAGCTCAATCGTAGATTATAAGAATGATGTTGCCTCGATCGTTTTGACCGCGCTGACATACGAGACTCTAAACATGGACGCCAAGGCGGTTGCATTTTTTGAGGAGGCCATGGAGTATGTCGACCTAGGCGCATCTGACGTTATCTCGGGTAGCAGTTTCAACTATTTCTTTGACGATACGGTTACTCTCTCTTTCCTTCTGAAAGCTGCGGTAGATCTAGATGTACCTTCCGCAACAGTTGCAGAAATTTCCAAAAGACTCCTGAAGATGGGAAACGGCAGTTATTGGTATAGAACATCATCGACCGCTATGGCTATTCTCTCGCTTTCATCAGTTAGCAGCTCGCTTTCAAAGGATGCGGAAGTTGAAGTGGTTTTTGAAGACGGGGATGTAGTCTTCGAAGGCGGGTTGGAGGATTCAATAACAATACCGATTACCGGAAAGACAATTGTTATTGAAAGCTCTGAAATGGTAGCGGTATCGATTAACGGCGAAACGGCAGTTAGGTCAGAGGAAATCAAAGCTGAAAACGCGGGTCTGATTGTCGAAAGGGTTCTGAGAAGAAAGGTAGCCGTGCCTATGGATGATACTCACGTTCTCACCACACCTCAGATAGACTCGCCCGCCGTAGTTACTTCGATCAGGACGCTGTCGGCTGACGAAGTAGGTTCTCTTGAAATAAGTGCCTCCAAGACTATTGAAGGGATGGTTGTTGCGATAGTAGACGGTGAGCTGAAGCTTTCAAACTTTGGACTCGGTCTCAAGATCTACGAAGGCGATGTTCTCGGTATTAGCAATGGCGAGATAATCGTCAGGTCGGTTGAATACAGTTACTACAATGACGCCACGATGGAGCTTTTCGCTGTTAAGCTTGGTGAACCCGGCCCGATAAGAGTCGGGGAGACGATAGTCTCCGAAGTGAGAATAAGGATTCCCGATACAGTTCCCTATGTTGTGGTCGAAGATATGTTGCCCTCCACAGGAATCTCCGTTGAGGAGAACATTGAGGGTGACACACTCGGATACACAAAATTCTACTATTTTGACTACTACTGGTGGGGATACACCTTCAAGGATTCAAGATACGACCGCATAGCCTTCTTCTTCAATGACGGAGGAGAGTTCGTGACGAAAAGCAGCTGGAGAATTCTCACCAGAGGGGAATTCATTATTCCTCCTGTACAGGCATGGGCAATGTACGATGCAGACTATCGGGCAAACACAGAATCGGTAATGCTGAACGTTGAATGAAAGCACTAGCTATTGTTGTCATTTTGCTACTTCAAGTGACGGTTTTTTGTTTCACAAGCGCGTATGTCTCATGGGAAATGCCAGAGCTTGAAGGCTATAGAAGCTTGCTTGAAAGACTAACGGGAAGATCCGTAAATGGTACCTATATTCTAATTATCGCTTCCTCGGCTGGAGAGTTCTCTGAACTCTCCGGCATAGCTTATTGGTTTCTCGCTGCAGCAACTGGAAACACGATTATTGTGCAGCCGCTTACTCTAGTTCAGAACCTGCCGCGAACGCTTGCACATGAGATGAGCCATCTCATTCTGAGGGATTACCAACTTCCCTATTGGCTAGAAGAAGGTATTGTCTGTTATATTACGGGTGAGTGGGTTGGTCGAGAAGAAATCATTCTTGACGAGGTGAAGACTCTTGATTACTCGAAGATGGATTTCATGACATATCGTTCGTACAGTTATACTTGTTGGGTAGAAGTATCCAGGCTTCTTCGCAATAGATCTTTTGGAGAATTGATTGCAGAATTTGGAGAAGGAGGTAAACGAAGAATTGAGTGAGGGGAAACTGGTTCAGTGGGATCTCACAAGATTGTACGGTTCGCCGGACGATCCCTCCCTGGAAGAAGACATACGAATTCTGATAAGTGAGAGTGATAAGCTTATTAAAGACTTCAAAGGGAGAATTCAGACCGAGAGTGTCAAGGCTAGCGAACTGAAGATAGCTATTGAAAGAGAAGAAGACCTTATGAACCGTTTTTTCAGATTATCGATGTTCTCGTTCTTGAGCCACTCAACAGACTCTAAGGAACCAGCTGTTCAGAAGCTCCTACGTAAGATAGATGATCTTGAATCGCAACTTGAAAGCAAGCTTCTCTTTCTGAAACTCGAACTTTCGAAAGTCTCCGAGGACTTCTTTAATAGTCTTATGAATTCTACCGAACTAGCAGATTACAGACATCATCTCGATCTCATTCGAACTCAAAGGAAGCACATGCTTTCTGAGCCGGAAGAAAGAATTATGGTTCTAAAAGAGATAACGGGCAAGAAGGCGATTCTGAATCTCTATGATGAATTCACATCGAGTTTTACGTATAGAATTACTACCGGTGCATCGGAAGAGACGCTCACAGAGAGTGAAGTGGAGACTTTAAGAAGAGATCATGATTCGGAGCTTAGAAAGAAGGCCTTTGAAAGCCTCTTTAGAAAGGCGAAGGAAAACAGTATTGTTCTGACCAATCTTTACAATTCTCTTTCCAGAGATTGGGACTTGGAAGCAGACAAGAGGGGATATGATTCCCCTATTTCAATGAGGAACGAACTGAACGAAGTCTCAGATGAGGCAGTGAATTGTATCATCGACGCCACCACTGATGGTTATTCTGTTGTTCACGACTATTACCGACTGAAGGCGACAATTATGGGGAGGGAAGCCCTTCTCCACAGCGATATATATGCTCCTGTTGGAACTTCAGACAGGACATTTGATTGGCAGGAAGCGAAGAAGATGATTCTGGAGGTTATGGGAAACTTTGATCCCCGGATTGAAAGTATAGTTGCTAGATTCTTCGATGAGGATTATATTCATGGATCGATCATGCCGGGAAAGCGAAGTGGAGCTTACTGCGCGTATGCCTCGCCAAGAATGCATCCGTATGTGCTTGTCAATTACAATGGCAAGATGAGTGACGTTTTGACACTAGCACACGAACTAGGCCACGGCCTTCACGGCGTTCTGGCGTCCAAACAGACCCTAGTTAACTATGATACGCCGCTTACAATGGCCGAAACAGCCTCTGTTTTTTCTGAAATGCTTATGACGGACTTTCTTTTGAAAAACATTGAAGAAAGAGAGGAGAAGATCTCTTTTCTGGTCAACAGGATTGAAGAGATATTTGCAACAACCGCAAGGCAGAACATGTTCACCAGGTTCGAGATCTCTGCCCACGAGAAAATGTCAGGCGAGTATCTGGCGTTTGAAGAACTATCCGAGCTTTACTCCAAGGAGCTCAAACTCATGTTTGGGGACACCGTTGATTTTCTCCCGGAAAGCGAGTTCGAATGGGCTCGCATCCCTCACTTCTTTCATACCCCTTTCTATTGTTATGCTTACAACTTCGCCCAGCTTCTCGTAATTTCTTTGTACAGGAAATACCTTGAGGACGGGGCTGTCTTCAGAAGAAAGTATATCGCTTTACTTGAAAGCGGTGGATCGGAATCTCCCAAATCTCTTCTGCAGAAAGTAGGCATAGATGTCTCAGATCCTGTCTTTTGGCAAAAGGGAATTAGTTTTATCAAGGAGAATTTCCTTGATACACTGAGGAAGATGATCTAGACCTGTTCCGATCTCTAGAAAGGGTGTATAATTCCTGTGTCCATTTTGGACTCGGGCATTCTTTCACATTTCTTCACAAGGTAAGCTAGGGGGCAAAAATGGCAAGGGATCTTACTCAAGGGAGCATTCTGAAGAATCTTCTTATAATGTCTGTGCCCACAATGATAGGGTTCAGCGCACAGATGGTTTACGACATTGTAGACATCTTCTGGATTGGGCGCATCTCAGGCGAAGCAATTGCAGGAGTTACGATTTTCACCACTCTTTTTTGGATTGTGGATATTCTGAATTCGATAATCGGGCAGAGCTCAATCTCCTTGATCTCTCAGGGCTTCGGAAAAAAGGACTTCGAAGGAACAAGTAAGGCGATAGAACAGACAATTACTTTCAAGTTCATTGTTGCTCTGATTTCCGCTGTTCTAGTTGCCTCCTTCCTAAAACCATCGCTAGGATTCTTTACTGACGATATGAAAGTAATGAGATCAGCTCTTGATTACGGCTATATCAGACTTTTCTTCCTGCCAATGATGTTTTCGTCTTACTCCGTCAACACGGCTCTCAGATGCATAGGGGACGCAAAGAGTCCAATGTACATAATGATGTTCACGAGTGTTCTCAATATTTCTCTCGACCCAATAATGATGTTCGAAAAGATTCCGGGGACATCGATTCCCGGATTTGGCCTGGGCGTTTTTGGTGCGGCCGTCGCTACGGTAATCGCTCAATCGGCAGCATTTCTACTGGGATTCTACATTCTTTTCTCAGGAAAGGAAGGCGTAAAACCAAGACTGTCCGGACTTTTCAGGCTTGATAGAGCTATAGACAAGAAGCTCTTGACTATAGGGCTTCCAACTGGGCTGGAGGGGTTCTTCAGGAACTTGTCAGCTGTAGTAGTTCTGAAATTCGTTGCCTTCTACGGGACCGCTGCGGTTGCGGCGGTAGGAGTAACGGGGAGGCTTTTTGGACTAGCGTTTATGCCTCTTGTAGGGCTTAGCATGGGCGGCTCTGCGATGGTCGGTCAAAACCTGGGAGCTGACAACGCCGACCGTGCAAGAGCCACAGCCAGAACCGCTGCCTTAATCGGGTTCTTTTTCATGTTTTTCTTTGCACTAATAGCCTTCTTTGCAGGCGAGCATGTTATCGCTGTGTTCAATAAGGATCCGGAGATAATTGCTTACGGTGCCAGTTTCCTGAAATACGGCTCACTCGGCATTTCTGTCTTGGCATACGGTTTTGGTCTCTCATCGGTCTTCGGAGGGTCCGGGTACAACTTCCCGTTTGTAGTGGGGAGCGTAGTATCCAGGTGGCTTATTCAAGTGCCAATATTGGTCATTGCAGTGTTCGTGTTGAAGGCCGGCATAGTTTGGGTCTGGCTTTCATATGTATTCTCGGATATTGCAGAGGCTGCGGTGATGGTCTTTTACTATTTAAAGGGTAAGTGGGTGAAGAGAAGGGTCTACTAGCGAAAGTCGAATTCATTCCCAAGTGCTGCAGATGGATGAGTTAGTTATGAATTTCACTAACTGTTTCACTTCGGTCATCTTTGCAGCAAACAAACTTTGGGTGATCTGCTATAATTCAGATGAACGGGTGATTAAGATGTCTGAGGTTTTGTATAGGAAATATAGGCCTAGAAAATTTAGTGAGCTGGTTGGGCAGGATCAAGTGAAAGAGATCCTGGGAAGAGCAATAGAGAAGGATTCGGTTTTTCATGCTTACATATTCTCTGGCTCTAGAGGTACCGGGAAGACAACTAGTGCAAGGATCGTCGCCAAAATGCTGAACTGTCTTGCAGAGGATTCTGAGAAGCCTTGCGGTATTTGCGATTCATGCAAAGCGATTGATGCTTCTTCACACATGGATGTCATTGAGCTGGATGCAGCTTCTTACAGAGGCATTGACGAGATCAGGAAAATCCGGGATGCAGTATCGTATAGACCTGTCATGGGCAGATTCAAAGTGTACATAATTGATGAATTCCATATGCTGACCAGGGAAGCTTTCAATGCACTTCTTAAGACTCTTGAAGAACCTCCCGATAAAGTGATTTTTATTCTTGCAACTACCAATCTTGAGAAGGTTCCTGAAACAATTCTTTCTCGATGTCAGATCTTCTATTTCAAACCACTCATCGAAAGAGACATAGCTACTTATCTGGAAAGAATCGCGAAATCTGAAGGTCTGGAATATGACGACAAAGCATTGAGGTTCATTTCGAAAGCCGCACACGGAGGCATGAGAGACGCGGTTAATCTTATGGAGAGAGTTGTCTCTTATTCGGGTGATGTTAGTGAAGAATCTGTTAGAGCTACTCTTGGTATTCTGCCCGAAGAAGTTGTTAAGGAGTTCATTACTGCATTTTCTTCGGGAGAGCCGGCTTCGATATTGAAAATCTCTGAAGAGATCCAGTCTGCAGGATATACTTACGAAGTCTTCCTTGAACAGGTGATCGATACTGTGAAGGATCAGCTGATCGCTGAATCAACTGATGAGCGTTTCAAGCTCTTGCTTTCTTTATGGGAGATCACTAAAGAGCTCAAATTTGCCGAGGATAAGAGAGGAACATTTGAAGTAATGGTCCTTCTGAAGAGTGGTTATGAGAAGTCGGCAATAGGGAGAATTGGTAACTCTGAAAACGTAAAAAGCGAAGTTTTTGAAACGAGTGATAAGACCGAGAAAGCTCCAAAAAGAGACACTACAGAAGAGAATAGTTTGTCCAAACTTATCGACCATCTTCGAAATAACAACTTCGTTCTGCTCTGGACTCTTCTAAGTCTTTCGAAGGTTACTAGAAGCGAATCTGGCGGGGTATTAACTCTGGAAGCGGACAGCGACTATTCTTACGATCTTCTGAAAGATAGACTTGAGTCGCTGAACGGGATTGCAGAAGATTTAATCGGGAAACGATTCCTTCTCTCCAATGAATCAGTTGGAGGCAATCTCTTTGAAGGTCTGGATAAAGATTCTGAGGAATACGTTAACTTTGTGATTTCGAACTTGGGGTTGAAGGACGACATAAATAAAGGAAAGATAAAGATAGAGCTTGAGGAGGACTAACAATGGCAAAGAAATTTAGAGGTCTCGGCGGTAAGAACTATGGAGGTTCCAGGAAGGGATCAAACATGAGTGAACTTCTGAAACGGGCTCAGAAAGCACAGGAAGAAATGGAGAGCCTGGAAGAAACCTTCAAGACTCTGGAGGTGACGGCTTCTGCCGGAGGAGGAGCGATAAACGTTGTTGCAACTTGCGACTATCGCATTAAGTCGATCGAGGTCGAGCCTGAGATAAGAGAAGAGGATTTTGAGATTGTTCAAGATTTGATAATTGCGGGGATAAACGAGGCGTTAGCAGAGGTAGCGAAGAGAAGAGATGAAGAAACGGCTAAGGTTACAGGATCGCTCAATCTACCTGACAATATACTTTAGGAGGTGTAAGAGATGTACAAAGTAGCAATCAACGGTTTTGGAAGAATTGGAAGACTTGTTTTTAGAGAGATGGTAAAACGCGGGGATTTCGATGTAGTTGCAATCAATGACCTAACCGATGCAGCTACCCTGGCTCATCTTCTCAAATATGATTCGGTTCACGGGAGATTCAAGGGTTCAGTGGAGGCTAAGGATGGAGCGATTGTTGTAAATGGCAAGGAGGTTAAAGTCTTCGCAGAGAAGAGTCCTGCAAACCTTCCCTGGAAAAACCTTGGCGTTGAACTGGTCATTGAGTCTACAGGCGTCTTCAGAAACAGAGAGAAGACAATGCCCCATATTGAAGCCGGGGCAAAAAAGGTATTGATTACTGCCCCTGCAAAGGGTGAAGTGGATGCGACAATTGTACTTGGTGTCAATGACGATATGCTGAGGCCGGAGATGAAGATTGTCTCTAATGCCTCCTGTACAACTAACTCTATTGCGCCAATAATAAAGATCTTGAACGATAGTTTCAAGATTCAGAAAGGTTATTTGACGACTGTCCATGCTTATACGAACGATCAGAGAATTCTTGATTTGCCTCACAGTGACTTGAGAAGAGCGAGGGCTGCTGCCGCCAATACGATTCCCACTTCAACAGGCGCCGCTAAGGCAGTAGGGCTTGTCATTCCTGAACTCAAAGGCAAGCTTGATGGAATAGCTATGAGAGTTCCTGTAACTGACGGTTCAATAACTGATCTAACCGTGGTTCTCGAAAAAGATACAACAGTGCAGGAAGTAAATGCGCTCGTGAAGAAAGCGGCGGAAAACGAACTGAAAGGAATAGTCGAATATACTGAAGAAGAACTCGTTTCCTCGGATATTGTCGGAACAACGGTGTCCTCAGTATTTGACAGCAAGCTTACAGCAGTGATGGGTAACCTGTTGAAAGTTTGCGCTTGGTATGACAATGAATATGGCTATTCTTGCAGGGTAGTCGATCTTGCTGAGAAAATGATGAAGATGTAATTCTCGATTTTTTCTGACGGGGCCTGGAGGCCCCGTTTTATTGAGGAAAGGAGGTAAGAGATGTCTGGAGTTCTAACACTAAGAGATGTTGATTTGAGTGGAAAGAGGGTGCTTGTAAGGGTCGATTTCAACGTTCCTCTAGATAAAGAGACTGGCGAAGTGAGTGACGATACTAGGATTGTGGCTGCAATACCAACGATAAAGTACGTAGCCGAAAATGGTGGAAAGACAATCCTTGTTTCCCATCTGGGGAGGCCCAAGGGCAAGAGAGACCCTAAGTACTCAATGGAAAAGGTTAGCAAAAGTCTGGAAAGGTTAATCGGCAAGCCCGTTGCCTTTGTTCCTGATTGCATCGGAGATGAAGTGGAGAAAGCTGTCTCAAAAATGAACAACGGAGATATTCTTCTTCTGGAGAATGTTAGGTTCTACCCTGAAGAAGAGAAGAATGATCCGGAGTTTTCGAAGAGGCTCTCTGCGATCGCAGACATTCACGTAAACGACGCTTTCGGAACAGCACATAGAGGTCATGCATCGAATGTGGGTGCTGCCCAGTACTTGACCAGTGTACCTGGTTTCCTTATGCAGAAGGAAATCGAAATGCTTGGCATGGCCGTTGAGAGTCCCAAGCACCCCTACGTAGTCATTTTAGGAGGAGCAAAGGTTTCCGATAAGATCGGAGTCATTACGAATCTTCTGGAGAAGGCCGATAGAATACTAATCGGCGGTGCGATGATGTTCACATTCCTTAAGGCTCTGGGGAAGCAAACTGGTGACTCCCTGGTTGAAGAGGACAAGATCGAGCTGGCAAAGGAGATAATGAGGAAAGCCGAAGAGAAGAAGGTTGAGCTCGTCCTCCCTGTTGACACGGTTGTGTCCAAGGAAATCGCTGCAGGTAGTGAATCGAAGACGGTTCTCATAGATGAAGGAGTCCCATCCGGCTGGAAGGGACTTGACATCGGGACATCAACTATTGAGCTATTCAGAAGCAAGCTGGTTGACGCCAAAACCGTTGTTTGGAACGGTCCAATGGGGGTCTTCGAGATCGATGATTTTGCGAAAGGAACCGAATCGATCGCGAAGACGCTGGCTTCGCTCAAGGGTGCAGTAACGATTATCGGAGGCGGAGACAGCGCAGCCGCTATCAACAAGTTTGGCTTGGCCGACAGAGTTTCTCACGTATCAACCGGTGGCGGGGCTTCTCTTGAGATGCTTGAGGGAAAAGAGATGCCTGGTATAAGGAGTCTAGCGACTAAGGAAGGTAAAAAAAAACGTAGAATAATGGTCGCCGGAAACTGGAAGATGAACAAGTCGCCTAATGAAGCGCGAATGTTCGCCGGTTTCCTTGCATCTTCAATCGGTAACGAGAAGGCCGTTGATGTTGTAGTATTTCCAACAAGCCTTTCAGTTGCCGGGGTGGCAGACATTCTCAAGGACACGTCGATTAAGGTCGGAGTCCAGAATGTCTATCCTGCAGATAGTGGAGCCTTTACAGGCGAGATTTCTGTGCCTATGCTTTCGGACCTTGCGGTGGAGTACGTTCTTGTTGGTCATTCAGAACGAAGGCACATATTCGGCGAGACAAGCGAGATGACTAACGAGAAAATCAAGGCAGTATTAAGAGAGGGCCTAGTTCCAATATTCTGTGTTGGGGAAACTCTTCAAGAACGGGAATCAGGCAGGACGGAGCAGGTTCTCGAAGAACAGATCAGAAAAGGTCTTGCCGGCCTTGACAAGAGTGAGGTTGAGCAAGTGATCATAGCGTATGAACCAGTATGGGCGATCGGAACTGGTGTTGTGGCTACTCCCGAACAGGCCGAGGCCACCATGAAGTACATAAGGAGTTTATTATCGTCGCTATACGAGTGCAGCGTGGCAGAGCGAACAAGAATTCTCTATGGTGGCAGTATCAAACCGGATAACTTTGATTCCCTAATCGCTATGGAAAATATTGACGGTGGTTTGGTGGGAGGGGCCAGCCTTCAAGAGAGCTTTGTCCAACTGGTAGCAATAGCAAAGATTTACGCTTAATCAGAGCGATATAGCAACCGCCCGTTCGGGCGGTTGCTCGCGTTTTCTTTCTCTGTTGAGGTGTTATAATCTCAAAATAGGGGGTGTTGTTCTTGGACAGTTATCAGGAGCTTGAACTAGTCGTAGACAAGATGGTTGAAGAATTCAACCGTCTCAGGAAGGAAAACGAACAGCTCTGGACGCAGCTCGAGACAGCACAGAAAAAAGTTGAGGAATCCGAGCTAAGAATCCGGGAACTTGAACTCCGCCTTGAAAGTGAGTCAAGGACAATTTCTTCATTAATAAAAAGGGTAAGAGGCAGCCTCGTCGAAGACAGCAAGAAGGTATAAGGAGTCGAACAATGAAGCGATCAGTCACTCTGGACCTCGGAGGAAGGAAGTACACTTTTCTTACAAGCGATCCTCAGGAACTCGTGGATCAGGTCTTTTCAAAGATTACGGAGATGTACAATTCAATAAGCAAGAACGAAGAGGAAGTCGGCTATGAGAAGTTGCTTGTGGGGATTTCGGTGAACCTTGCACACGACCTTGCAAGAAGTCAGAATGAACTGCTTAGGCTAAAGGCGAAATATGAAGAGGTTCTTTCGGAATACTTCCAGGGACGTGACGAGGTTGAAAAATAGTCTGAGGATCGGTGTCTTCGATTCTGGAATTGGTGGCCTCACAGTTGTTAAAAGACTATTGGAAGCCTTTCCCGAGGGAGTAAGCCTGCACTACTTTGCCGACACTGCGCGGGTACCCTATGGCTCAAAGCCAGTTGAGACACTGAGAAGGTATGTCAGAGAGATCTTCGACTTTTTTGCCCAGTTGGGTGTCGATGCAATCGTCACTGCCTGTAACACTTCCGATTCTATACTCTCTCAAAGGGAGAAGACGGAGCTGACTACTCCATACTTCAGCATCATCGATCCAACAGCGAAGTTTCTTGGGGAGACTGCACCCGACAAGTCGACAGTTGCAGTGATCGCAACTGAGAATACTGTGAAGAAGTCTCTCTATTTAAGAAGGCTGTTTCGTTATGAAAGCATCAGCAAAATCTTACAAAGGGCCTGCCCGCTTTTCGTTCCTTTGATAGAAGAGGGAATCTGGGAGGGTGAAATCGTTGATTCGATCGTCAAGTATTATTTGGCAGACCTCGCTAAGATTCAACCGGACTTCTTGATTCTTGGATGTACTCATTATCCGTTTATTAGGAGTTCGATCGAGTCGCTTTTGTCTCCCAGGACAAGGATCATAGACCCCGCGGAGTACATTGCCAAGAATGTTGCCGATTGGGCAACGATTTCCTCGCATCATTCATCTACTGTTGAGTATTATGTAAGCGGTAATATTCGCTTTTTCCAGGAGATTCTTGGAAGATATCTAGGAAAGGCGGAAAACGTCAGGGGCGTTGACCTTACGTCTTCAGGGATTGCTTTGAAGGAACGAGTTACATCATGAGCAAGACGGTTTTGATAGGTGGCGGAACTGGTCTCTCTACCTTTGCAAGGGTCCTAAAGCATTACGATAGTAGTTTAACGCTTGTAGTTGCAGTTACGGACGATGGTGGAAGCTCAGGATTTCTCAGGGAAGCCATGAGCATGCCCCCGCCAGGGGATGTAAGGAATAACGTGATTGCTTTGGCTGATGATGAGGAATTCCTAACAAAAGTCTTTTCGTACAGATTTGAGGCTCGCGCTATGAATGGTCATTCTCTTGGCAATATAATTATTGCAGGTCTTACTGAGATGTTTCAGAGCTTTCCAGAAGCGGTCCTCGCGGCCTCAAGAATGCTGAAAATCAAAGGGAGAGTCTTGCCCGTAGCCGACGATCTTGTGCATCTTGTGGCTGAGATTGATTATGGATCATTCATTAAGGGAGAGTCAAGGATATCGGCTGCCGGAAAGAGAATAGAAAGGGTATTTCTCGATAAGGCTGTGAAGGCACTTCCAGAGGTATTGGGCGCAATAGAATCTGCAAAGACGGTAATTGTGGGCCCCGGCAGCCTGTTTACAAGTGTTGTACCCAATTTCCTGGTTTCCGGGGTCAGAGAGGCCTTCGGGAAGTCCAAAGCAAATAAGGTTTACATATGTAACATTATGACCCAACCTGGTGAGTCTACAGGTTTTTCACTTGCCGATCACGTCAATGTCGTTGAAGACTATAGTGGGGTGACTTTTGACATGATCTTTTGGACTGAAGTGGGAGAAGTAGAGCCTGCCGTGCTGAATAGGTATTATGAAAGGGGCTCTATGCCGGTGAGAAACGATATGCTTACCGATACTCGGGTTAGGGTAGTTTCAGGCGGTACTGCAGAGCTGATTGATGACGGACGGAACCGTCTGGTCGTTCGTCATTCGAGAGACAGCATTCTGTCGATCCTGAAAGAGCTGAATCTATTGGGAGAGGAAAAGATGTGAGCTATGCCGACAAACTCAAAGAAGAGCTTTGTCATCTCCCGTTGGACGACCAAGACGAGTGCAGATCTGAATATCTGGGTTTTGTTAAGTCGAGAGGGACATTACGATTAAGAGGAAGTACCGCTTTCCTTGTTATCCCGCTTACATCTATAACGAGTCTTAAAAGGCTGTTTCAGATTTCGAAGAAGCTTTCCATGCCGATTCATGAAACACAGGTAATAGAAGAAATCAGATTAGGAAGAAAGAGAGGCGGAGAGCTTACTTTTCGCTTTGAAGAGGTAGAAGAGTTCCTCCGAAAGAATGGCATTTCAGTCAGAGATGACTCCATACCAAAACCCGTTAGAGATGATCCGGTCTACTTCGGTGCGTTCATCAGGGGACTGTATTTGGCTGGAGGTTCGATTGTTGATCCATCCAAGGAGTATCACCTGGAAATAACGCTTGATACTACTGAGGCTTTTGTTAGTTCACTGAAGGAGTACATATCAGACAATTTCAACATTAAGATCGGAATAGTAAGAGTAAGAGATAAGTTCAAAGCATATGTGAAGTCGTCGCTTGACCTAATAGAACTGCTTTCTCTGATGGGGGGAAAGAAGACGGTGACGAGACTTTCGAGCGCGATCGAAGTAAGAAAGATCAGGAGCGATGTAAGCAGGACTCTGAATTTCCTTACAGCAAATGCAAACAAGTCTGCTCAGGCAATGGCAAAGCATGTAAGAGCCATAAGAATCATCGATAAGAAGTACGGCATCGACAGATTGGATGAGGATCTTCGTCAAGTTGCAATCCTCAGGATTGAAAACGAGGATCTTAATCTGAGAGAGCTGGGCGAGATTATGAATCCGCCGATGAGCAAGTCAGCAGTATATAATAGGTTGAAGAAGCTCATGGCATTGGCGGAAGAGTTGGGAGATAGCTAGATGAAATGTCCTTTTTGTGGTGGAGATTCGACAAGAGTTCTTGATTCAAGGCCGACCGATGAAAGCACTTCCATTCGGAGAAGAAGAGAGTGCGAGAGTTGTGGTGCAAGATTTACTACCTACGAAAGGTATGAGAAACTTCCTTTCTTAGTTGTTAAGAAGGATGGAAGGAGAGAGAAGTTCAGCAGGGAGAAACTCCTAAACGGGCTACTCAGAGCCTGTGAAAAGAGGCCCATATCTGTAGACACAGTCAACAGGATAGTAAATTCAGTAGAAAACGAGGTAGTGAAATCGGGAAAATATGAAGTAATCTCAAGCGAGATTGGTGAAATGATAATGGCGGAACTTAAGTCCCTGGATAGGGTTGCCTACGTCAGATTTGCATCTGTTTACAAAGAATTTAGGGACATAGACCATTTCATGGATATAATTGAGGAACTCAGAGACGATAGAGATCGTTGAATGGAGGGATTCAGTTCGTGAAAAAGCAGGTTATCTACCTCACGCAGGAAGGTTTCGACAGAATGAAAGAGGAGCTCGAGAGCCTAAGGAAGAAGCTCATGTATGATATTGCGGAGCGGATTAAGGAGGCAAGGGAGCTCGGAGACCTTAGCGAAAATAGCGAATACGACGAGGCTAAGAACGAACAGGGAAGAATCGATAGCAGGATAAAGCAGCTTGAGGAAATTCTGAATAATGCCGAGATTATTGAAGATGACGGAGATACAAGCTCTGTGAAGCTCGGTTATGTAGTTGAGCTTCAGAATATAGAGACAGGCGAAAAATCTCAGTTCAGAATTGTTAACGCACAGGAAGCCAACATTTTCGAGGGAAAAATCAGTTCCGATTCTCCGATTGGACGGGGAATCCTGACTCACAAAGTGGATGAAGTGGTAAGGGTGAAAACCCCTGCAGGCTGGGCTAAGTACAAGATTCTTACCATCGGCAAGTGATGGGGGATATTTATGGGCGAAGAAGCACGAAGACAAAGAATAGAAGAGATTAATCAGATGCGCAATGAAGGAATCGAGCCGTTTCCGTATCGTTTCGACAAGACTCATTGGGCAGATCAAATCAAGAGAGAGTTTTCCTACCTCAAGGACTCCGAAACAAAGGAAGATACGACTGTAAGAATTGCGGGAAGAATCGTGGCGATGAGAAACCACGGAAAATCAGCCTTCTTTGTTATCCGAGATAATTCCGATAGGATCCAGGCCTATGTAAGGCTTGATGGGGTCGGTGCCGAGAACTTCGAAGTCTTCAAGAAATTTGTGAATATCGGAGATTTCGTCGGAGTAGTCGGTTTCCCATTCAAGACCCATACAGGTGAGATGTCGGTCTTCGTCAAGGAATTTGAAATACTCTCAAAGGCGATACGAACGATGCCCGAAAAATGGCACGGAGTGAGGGACAAGGAGATAATCTACAGGCAGAGATACGTCGAAATGCTTTCAAGCGATGATGCTCTCAGAAGGTTCAAGGTTCGTTCGGAACTGTTCAGGCTTGTTAGAGAGTTTCTTCAGTCTAAGGATTTCATCGAAGTGGATACACCAATGCTCCACTACTTGACGGGAGGGGCATCAGCAAGGCCTTTTAGGACTCACATAAACGTTTTTGAATCGGACATGTATCTTAGAATCGCCGAAGAGCTATTCCTCAAGAGGTATCTCGTTGGTGGATTTGAAAGGATATTTGAAATCGGAAAGAATTTCCGCAATGAGGGAGTATCCTACAAGCATCATCCTGAGTTCACTATGATGGAGCTGTATTGGGCTTATGCGGACTACAACGACATAATGGACATCACTGAAGAGATGATCAATTACGTCGTGCGCGAAATCACGGGTTCTGAAAAGATTACATATCAGGGAAAAGAAATCGACTTTTCCAGACCATGGCGAAGAGTGAGGATGGCAGATTTTATCAAGGAGAATCTAGGCGTAGATATTTTGAAAGACTCCGATGAAGAACTAATAGCCATTTTGAAAAAGAACAATACTGAACTCGAAATCAAGGAAAGGGGCCACTTGATTGAGAAGCTCTGGGATCTCGTGGAACATAATCTTGTGAATCCCACTTTTGTGACCGAGCATCCGGTGATAATCTCTCCATTGTCGAAAGTCCACAGAGAAGATTCTAGAGTGACCGAAAGATTCGAGTTGATAATCAGCTCAATGGAAATGGCCAACGCCTTTAGTGAACTGAACGATCCAATAGAGCAGTACAACCGTTTTCTTCACCAGGCTAGCTTGAGAGATATTGGAGATGAGGAAGCTCAGATGATGGATCAAGACTTCATAAGGGCTCTTGAATACGGAATGCCGCCTACTGGAGGCTTGGGGGTGGGTTGGGATAGAGTAATCATGCTTGTTACAGATTCGCCGTCAATAAGGGATATCATTCCGTTCCCGCTCGTGAGACCGATCTCTTTTGATGAAGAAGAGTCGCTAAGCGACATCGAGGATCTGTAGAGGTGATTTTATGAGTCTGTTCGATCGAATCCAACAAGAGATGAAAGAAGCCATGAAATCCAGGGATACCCTGAAAACCAACACACTTAGGGGAGTTATCGCTTCAGTGAAGACATATCTTGCGTCTTCTGAAGAAACAAGAGGCGCAGAAGTTACCGATGAGTTGCTGATAGATCTCATTGCGAAGGAAGCTAAGAAACGCGAAGAATCTATTGAGGCTTACGAGAAGGCCGGGAGAGACGATCTCGTTGCAAGCGAATCGGCAGAGCTGGAAATCCTTAAGCGATTTCTTCCTGAAGAAATGACCGTTGATGAAATTCGGAAACTTGCATTGAAGACGATTGATGATTTAAAGGCCAATAATCCGTCAGATCTGGGCAAGGTAATGAGAGAACTGATGGCCAGACTGAAGGGAAGAGCAGATGGCAAGCTGGCCAACAGGATCGTAAGGGAGCTCCTTGAAAGCAGATGAGAATTGAGTTCCTGACTGCTGAAATCGGGAGCACCACTACGGTGCTCTCTGCTTTTTCTTCTGACGCTTCTGGATCAATGAGGTTTCTTGGACAGGGTGAATCCTATACTACAGTTGATGAGCAAGATGTGACAATTGGGATAGAGAAGGCTTTGAGAGCTCTTAAGATATCTCTTCGCATTGACAGTCTTGAATGGGATGCATTCCTCGCATCTTCGAGTGCGGCCGGCGGACTCAGAATGACGGTTCATGGACTTGTTTATGATATGACAGTAAAAGCCGCCAGAGAAGCGGCGCTTGGGGCTGGCGGAGTTATAAAGTTGGTAACTGCTGGCAAGCTCTCAGAAAGAGACCTGAAGAGGATAATGGAAACAAGTCCTAAATTGATTCTTCTTGCGGGCGGGGTAGACTATGGGGAGAGAGAGACGGTAGTGCGCAACGCTGAAGTTCTGGGAAACATAGATCACGAAATCCCCATTGTCTATGCAGGCAATTCCGCGGCAGCCGATGAGGTGGAGGAGATAATCTCGCAGAAGGGGCGAGATGTTCACATTGTAGATAATGTGTACCCTCGTATAGATGAACTCAATGTCGAGCCTACCAGAGAAGTAATCAGAGAGGTTTTCTCGAAAAACATTGTAAAAGGACCTGGTATGGAGAAGATCTACTCAATGATCAACAGACCAATAGTTCCTACTCCAGCAGCGGTAATGCTTGCAACAGAGTTATTTTCCAGTTTTCATGGGGACGTTGTTGCTGTAGACATAGGAGGGGCTACAACGGATGTCGATTCCGTTACAGATGGAGACCCCAAAATCGCTTCAATGCTGGTTTCTCCTGAACCGAGATCCAAGAGAACAGTTGAAGGAGATCTGGGGATCTACGTTAATGCCCGTCACGTTGTTGAACACATAGGCAGGGACAAACTGAAAATCGAGTTTCCTCATCTAGATAAAATCGTGAGCAACCTTACTCCCTATCCCAAGGACGCTAATGATGAGGCGTTCTCTGCTCGTTTGGCAACGTATTGTTTCGAGACTTCAATCAGAAGACATGCCGGAGGCCTCAAGCAGTTCTTTGGGCCAACTGGAAGAATAGAAGTGGCTTACGGCAAGGATCTTACTGCCGTTAGGTCAGTAATTGGCACAGGAGGAATTCTCAGCAGGTCTCGGTTTGCCTCGAAGATTATGGAGAGTATAAGAAGTCTATCGGCGAAACATGAAAAGGAACTCCTTCCAAGAAAGGAAGTCAGTCTTTTCAGGGATAGAGACTATATTCTTGGAGCCATAGGTCTGATATCTACTGTAGACTCTTCGTCTGCTGCGGATCTTGCGAAAGCTTCTTTAGAAGAACTTGTAGACATTTGATTGGAGAACGATCCTTCTAGAGTGATTGACAAGCATTTCACCAGGGTGATAGAATCTCCATGAATGCGGGTGTAGCTCAGTTGGTAGAGCATCAGCTTCCCAAGCTGAGGGTCGCGGGTTCGAGTCCCGTCGCCCGCTCCATCTATTTCACATCATAGACCATAAGAGTTGCTTCACCGAGTTGACGGGACTCTCTGAGTTTCATTTCCATTTTGCGACTAAGGTTTTCTCCCAACCCTTTGATTCCCTTGCTCAAGATGGGTTCAAACGTGATATGGAGTTCGTTGATTAAACCTTGATTGGCGAATTGATCAAACGTTTCTGTTCCACCTATTAGGCATACCTCCTTGAAACCTCTCTTCTCAAGCTCTTCAAGTAGTTCAAGGATCGTAGTCGAAGTAAAGAGCAATTCCCTCGAGTTCCGGTATCTCTCCGGATGCCTAGTCAAAACTACATTAAACCTTCCGGATAGAGGTTTTCCGATTGCCTCGTGGGTTTTTCTACCCATAATGACTACTCCTATTCTTGATGTTAGAGATTTGAAGTACTTCTTATCTTCGCTGGATGTCCATTCGCTTCTGTCGTCATGAGACAGCGCAATTTTACCGTTTACCGTGCTTGCAAATACTGCAATAACTCGCAGGTTGAACACCTCCCGATCCGCATTTGGTTTCATTACTCGTTGATTGTATCTTTTTTCCCCAACTTCTGGCAACATTTCGAGAGTCAGTTTCAGAAAGATGTGTTATTCTTCTTAAGATGGGAGTGTGAAGGACATCAGGAAGATTAGGTGGCTATTTGTCGTTACGTTGTTGGTCGTAATACTTGGTGCCTGCAGTGACAGTACGAGTCACAGCTTGTCAATAGTGAACATCGAATGTGAAGGTACTATGTGTTATTTGAAGCTGGATGTGTCTTCTCCCGGCAGAGACCTTCCTTCGGTTCTGGTTACCGTCGGTCGATCGCCCCTTGACGGCAATGATGGAATGAAGTTCAAAGGCTCGGAGATCTCCTTTGAGCTGAAAGAGCATGGTACTCATTCGATTTATGTGACTCTGATCAAGGGAAAGAGATTCTTGACTACGCCGGCCTATGCGAAAGCAACCGTAAATCTTCAGCCACCTAACGCTCCGGTATTTCGATGGAATCTCGCACAAGGAGAGTTGACTCTGACTTTGGAGACAGAGACTAATGGTTCAGTTACCGACTACCTTATTCTCGTTAACGATACCGAATACGGTTCATCGGATGGGGTCTTTACTTTTCCTATTGAGAGGGACAACGAATACATAGTACAAGCATTCTCAAGATCTGGTTCCATCACTTCAAAACCCTCAGTAATTGATTTGAGACTTTCTGAGGATTTTCCTCCTGTCGTCGACCTGTCAATAGGACAACCGTATTTGGGAGGGTCATTTGGAGCAGCAATAAGCGACGATTGGGACAGCGTTGCCGATCTTTCGATTAGGGCCTATATTGAAGAAAGTGGAATCCCCCTTCTCTTTGACGGGACAAAGTTGATTCCGGAGATACCTCTTCCGGAAGGACAGAATACTCTTGTAGTTCAAGTGATAGACTCTTCCGGCAACAAGACCGAATGCAGAAGACAGATTCAAGTTATTCGCAAGACTTCGGTTGATCTTCCCGAGCTCTATATTGAAGAGGGTACAATCAGAAATGCGAGATGGAGTGCTTCAGAAGGTCCGGTCGAATTGCAGAGATACAGAGATGGCGAATGGATAACACTTTCTACTCATATGCCAAACGAAAGGTCTTCTGTGATAACCAAGGAAAGCATATCTGAGAATGGCGACTTGTACAGAATTGTTTTCGAGTCAGATAGAGAGAGATTCATGCCTTCAGTTCCGGTGTTCGCGAAAGAAAGTCTGTTCAGGAGATTCAGCACTGAGGTTATCTCGTCCTTCTTGGGAATGGACGCTCTACTAGTTGGAGGTAACGACTACAGATTCTACGGGAACATTGTTGTAAGAGACGGATCGGTGATGAGAGCCGAATCTGGCTCTTCTCTTACAATTCCTAAGGGTAACACCCTTTTGGTGAGCGGAGTTCTTGATCTAGAAGGACGGAAGGATCGAATTTCGGTGAACCCGGGAGGTTCAACCGGTACTATTGAAGTTGCAAATAATGGGGTTCTGATTGCGAGAAGCGTTGATTTCAACAACACCAGAATACTGGTTAAGGAAGCTGCTGTAGTTGTCTTTGAGAATTGCACCTTTTCCAGAGGGCTCGAGATAGAAGGAGCGCGTACTGTCCAGATATACGGGAGCAACGTTAAGGGCGAAGTTGTCGTTGAGAACGTTAGAGAAATGCTTATTCATATTAGCGACTTTTCGGGAACCGAAGTCACTTTCAGCAATCTCGGAATGGCAATGCTCTCCAGGAGCGATATGAAGTCTCAGACCCTTCGAGTTATCAATTCGCGGATCGAAGTGGTTGATTCTCTTATCGAATCGAAGAGTGTTCTGGTGAACAAGACCTCCCGATTCTCATTTATCGGAGGTCCGTTGATCGATACAGTAATTGAAGTCTCCGGTGCGTCTTCTCTTCATATTGATGAACCTCAAATAATCGGAAGTGTTACGATCGACATTAAAGAGCTGTCGCGTCTATCCGTTCAGAAGAAAGTGGAGGGTTTACTCGAGATTCTTTCAGATGAAAAGTCTGCAATCAAGGTGTTCTGAGCTATGGGAATGAGTTTTAGAGAATTCGATCCGCATGTTCTTGAGCGGTTGAAACTGGATTTCACTTCTCCACATGCTCGTGTAAACCACGGCACGGTATTATTATCCTGGTTTATTGATCCTCCAAAGGGTTCTAGGACTGTTCTTGAACTGGGTTCTGGGAGTGGAGCAATATCGATCTTTCTTGCGAAGACCTTCGGCCTGAAGGCTACCGGGCTGGAGATCGATAGAAATCTCCGCGATATTTCGGTCAAGAACTCATATTCGAACTGCGTGCAAGAACTCACAACTTTCATCAATTGCAATATAGAAGAATACTTGAGAGACAAAAGTGAAGAGGTCTACGATGTAGTGATCGCTAATCCGCCGCATTTCGTTCACTCAGGAGTGGAAAGCCCCGATGAAAGAAGAAACATTGCAAGAAGGACCGATCGTGAATCCGCGAGAATATTCGCCTTTGCCACAGGTAGACTCTTGAAGAACAGAGGCGCGTTCTTTTTTCTGCTGCATCCTAGAGATATGACGAAGTGGTTTCGTCTTCTGGAGGATCAAGGTCTTGGGATTCACAGAGTACGTTTTGCACATGGATCTCTCGACAAACAAGCTCAGCTAGTTCTTTTGAGCGGAAGAAAGGGTTCATCGTCTGAAGTCGTTGTAGAACCTCCAATAGAGATGAGGTGAAAGCTATGTTCGTTAGTATAGAAGGAATAGACGGATGTGGAAAGACTACTCAAATCAAACTCCTCGAAGAGTATTTGAGTCTATTAGATGTGGAGTTTGCAATTGTCAGAGAGCCTGGAGGAACTAGAGCTGGCGAGGAGATCAGGGAGATACTTCTCCACAAGGATTATCCTTTATGCGCCGAATCGGAATTGCTCCTATTCATGGCTGCCCGCGCTCAGATTGTCAGAGAGGTCATAAAGCCAGCTCTTGAGAGCGGTCGCATAGTCATCGCCGACAGGTTCATGGACTCATCAGTTGCTTATCAAGGAGTCGGAAGATGTCTTGGGCGTGAGATTGTACAGTTGATGAATTCTTTTGCTGTGGCAGACACATTACCTGACATTACCTTGTATATTGATGTACCGGCTGATGTTGCTATCTCGCGGATGAGAAAAGAAAGGAAAAATGATAAAATAGAAGTGGAGAGTTTAGAGTTTTTCGAAAGAGTAAGAAAAGGATACGAAGAATTGATGGCTGAGAATAGAGAGAGATTTGTTGTTATAGACGGAACAAACAGTGAAGAGAGAGTGCAACAAGACATCAGAAAGGCTTTATCAGTTTTCTTAGGAAAGAGGAAGCCAAATGGGAGGTGACGATAATGTACTTCGACAAGTTTTCTGAAGGCGCTGCTCAAGTATTTGTGACAGCCCAGGACGAGGCTAGAAGTCTCGGCCACCCTTACGTTGGAACTGAACACCTCCTCCTAGCGATCATCAAGGTTGATAATGAGCAAACAACTAGGATTCTGAGAAACTACTCGATTACATACGAGAGAATCTCCAGAGAAGTTACTTCGATGGTTGGAACGAATGTACATCAGTCTGTAGTTGGGGCTCCACAGATGACCCCGAGAGCAAGGAGAGTTATCGAGCTAGCAAATGACGAGTCGAAGATGCTCGGGCAAGACAAGATTGATGTGGAACACATTATGCTCGGAATCGTTCGCGAAGGAGAAGGAATCGCGGCCCACATTTTGAAGCAGATGGGAGTGAACTTGTCGCAGCTTAGGAGAGAGATCATTGAAAACATCACGGGCGACTGGGAAGAAGGAGGAAGTGAGCAGCCTGATAATGTTTTCGTTCAACAAAGTCCGACAATGAGTTCAGCGATTAAGCAGCTTGAGGGCTTTGGCACCGATCTTACTGCTATGGCCAAAGCGGGAAAACTAGATCCGATTGTTGGTAGAGAGATTGAAAGGCAGAGGCTAATGGAGGTTCTTTCCAGACGGAAGAAGAACAATCCTGTCTTGATTGGAGAACCTGGCGTCGGAAAGACTGCGATTGTTGAAGGACTTGCACAAATGATCGTTGATGAAGAGGTTCCCGAGACACTCAAGAATAAAGTCATTTTTGCACTGGATGTAGCTTCACTCATAGCCGGGACAAAGTACAGAGGTGAATTTGAGAAGAGACTGAAGAAACTCATCCATGTTGTGAAATCCAACGGAAACATCATTCTGTTCATAGATGAAGTCCATACGATAGTTGGCGCTGGTTCGGCTGAAGGTGCCGTAGATGCTGCAAATATCCTAAAGCCAGCTTTGGCCAGTGGGGAGATTAGATGTATAGGCTCGACAACTCCTGATGAATACAGGAAGTACATAGAAAAGGATGCAGCTCTGGAGCGGAGATTTCAGAAAATCTATGTGACCGAGCCGTCTCCCGAACAGTCTGTAGAGATTTTGAAAGGTATAAGACACAAGTATGAACTTCACCACAAAGTTCGTTATACAGATAAGGGCCTGGAGGCGGCGGTAAGTTTGTCACATAGGTACGTGTCTGACAGATTCCTTCCTGACAAGGCAATAGACATCATTGACGAGGCAGGTTCCAGGGCTAGACTGAAGAAACTCACAGTACCGAATGAGTTGAAGAACATGCAGGGAGAGATCGAGGTTCTTAAGATAAAGAGAGAGACAGCTGCAGCAGATCAAGAATATGAGAAGGCGGCTCAGCTTAAAGAGAAAGAACGTCTGATACAGCAGAAATATAGAGACGGTTATAACGAATGGAGAAGCAGGGTCGATTCCGAGATTGTAACTCTCGATGATGATGAAGTCGCCGAGATCGTATCCAATTGGACTGGGATTCCGCTCAGAAAACTTGAGGAGACCGATAGCGAGAAGTTGCTGACTCTTGAATCCGCGTTACACGAGAGGATAGTATCCCAGGACGAAGCAATTACCGCCGTTGCAAAGTCAATTAGGCGTGCTAGGAGCGGTCTTAAAGATCCTAGAAGACCGATTGGAGCCTTCCTATTCTTAGGTCCTACAGGAGTCGGAAAGACTGAACTAGCGAAGGCCTTAGCCGAGTACTTGTTTGGGGATGACAAGGCCCTTGTCAGGTTCGACATGTCGGAGTATATGGAAAGGTTCTCCGTTTCCAGGCTTATTGGAGCACCTCCAGGTTATGTTGGTTATGACGAAGGCGGAACCCTGACAGAACGAATAAGAAAGAGGCCTTTTTCGGTGATACTTTTTGATGAGATTGAGAAGGCACATACCGATATTTTCAACATTCTTCTACAGATAATGGACGATGGTAGACTTACCGATTCGCAGGGTAGACAGGTCGACTTCCGGAATACCATAGTTATAATGACGAGCAATTTAGGCGGGGAATTCATAAACAAAACGAAATCTTCGATAGGTTTTGTCGAGTCTATTCAGGAGGAAAAAGAATATGAGGCCATGAAAACTTCTGTCCTCGAAGAGGTAAAACGAACTTTTAGACCTGAGTTCCTTAACAGACTCGATGAGGTAGTAGTATTCCATCAACTAACCAAAGTTCAGATAAAGTCGATAATCGATATACTAATGAACGATATGAGAAAGAGACTTAAGGAGAAACGCTTGACATTGCTTCTTTCGGAAGCAGCTCAGGACTTTCTGGTCGATGAAGGGTTCAACCCTGTATATGGTGCTCGACCACTGAAGAGAGCTATCCAGAAGTACGTTGAAGATCCTCTTTCCGAAGAACTTCTCAGAGGAAGATTCCAAGAAGGGGATCTAATAACGGCTGAAGTTGACAACAGAGTTCTCGTCTTCAAGAAGAAGAAGGATGAGAAAACTGAAGTGAAAGCAGTTACCTAGAGCTCATTCCAGATAAGATAGAAAGGGGGGCAGTTTCTCGCCCCCCTTTCTGGAATCTAAGGATAGGGGGTGCAATAGCCGCAGCAAAGCGGTTGTAAATGATGAAGAAGAGAAGAAGTTACGTTTGCGAAGTCTGTGGTTATGATTCCCCTGCCTGGTTCGGCCGTTGCCCTTCCTGCGGCGAGTGGAATACCGCGGTGTCTTTTACTGCAGAAGGAAGCCGCGAAGAAGCTTCCTCGATTGCAGACCTAGAGGCTAGACCTCTCTCTGAAATCGACACTAGAGAATCCTTGAGAATAGACACTCACATCGAAGAGTTGAACAGATCTCTTGGCGGCGGTATAGTACCCGGTAGCGCAATTCTTGTCAGTGGAGAACCTGGAATTGGGAAGTCTACTCTGATGCTGCAACTATCAGACTTGGTGGCAGATGAGAGACCCGTTCTTTATTTATCTGGGGAGGAATCTGTCCATCAACTGAAGTTGAGGGGCGACAGACTTTGGCTACTAAACAAGGAACGAATAGAAGTTGTATCCACTAACGAAATAGACGCTCTCAGATCGCTTGAGATTGGAAAGTACGGTATGCTGGTGGTAGATTCATTGCAGACCATAAGGGTGTCCAGCGCTCCTTCATTACCCGGTTCTGTGGTGCAAGTCAAGGAGTGTGCAAACATGCTCGTTTCACTGGCGAAGACCTCTGAAATACCTGTTATGATAGTATCTCACATAACTAAAGGTGGGCAAATCGCTGGTCCAAAGCTTGTGGAGCATCTTGTCGACACAGTCCTTTATTTCGAATCAAGCAAGACGGGATACAGGTTCCTTAGAACCGTGAAGAATCGATTTGGTCCATCCGATGAAATCGCCGTCTTCGAAATGACTGCGGAAGGGCTGAAAGAGGTTCCTGACATAAGTAGCCTCTTTGTTGAGGATTACACAAGTGCTCCCGGCAACGTAGTATCGGTTGTCTACGAAGGCTCAAGATCCTTTCTGGTAGAAGTTCAGGCGCTCGTTTCGAAACCAGTATATGGAACCCCCAGGAGGCTATCAACCGGAGTGCCACTAGAAAGACTGCTTCTCGTAAGCGCCGTGCTGAATAAGAGGGCGGGTATTCCACTGGACAGTCTTGATCTATACCTTAACGTTGCAGGAGGGCTTCAGATAGAGGATACCGGTGTTGACTTAGCAATTGCAGCAGCTTTGATATCTTCGTACTCCGATACATCATTGTCTGAAGGTGTAGGCTTTTTTGGTGAGATCGGCCTCGACGGGACCATTCGCTCAGTATCTTCAACAGAGAAGAGGCTGGAGAGAGCTAGAAAATCATCTTTCTCAAGGATAGTCTCGCCAGAGGGAAGAAATGGTATAAAAGATGTGAAGCAACTCTTGAAAATCATCGGAGGTATGAAGAGTGGAAAGGAGTGAACTAATAGAGAAAATCAAGAAGATTGCGCCGGGGACTCCGTTAAGACATGCTCTCGATGATATACAGGATGCCAGCGTGGGAGGTCTGATTTTCTTTGTCGATGACTACAAGAAGTATGGTCAGCTTATGCAGATAGGGTTTCTTCTGAACTGCCAGTTCAATCCTAACAAGTTGTATGAGTTAGCCAAAATGGATGGTGCGATCGTGGTGGATGATGATCTCACAACGATAGTTGGAGCTAACGTTCAGCTGATTCCCGATCACACGATCCCGACCAATCAGACAGGCATGAGGCACAGGGCTGCCGAAAGAATGGCTAAAGAGACTGGCAAGATGCTTGTTGCAGTTTCAAAGAGAAGAAATACGATGACTATCTTTTTGGGCGATTACACTTATACCTTGAACAGTGTTGAGACGCTTACCTCCAAAATAACTCAGACAATAAGAACGGCAGAGAAGTACAAAGAGGCCTTCATTGAGGCGCTGCAGGGAATAGAATTCATGGAGCGAGCAGGTTCACTCACGCTCTTTGATGTTGTTAAGACAATACAAAAGGGACTGATGGTCCTTCAAATTTGCGAGGAAGCAGAGTTTACAATAGCCGAATTAGGTAACCACGGAAGATTTCCTGCATTGCAACTAGCAGAGATTTTGGTGAATGTTAATGAAGAAATCGAAAGTCTCGTCCTGGATTTCAGTGAACAGTTGCTTGATCAGGATAATCTTGAAGAGGCAATTGGAAAATTGAGGAATCTAAGCGAAAAAGAGATAAGCAGTTTCGGGGTAATATTGAGACATCTTGGATACGAAATTAACACTGCCTCTCAGGCTGTTGAGTATTTCATTAGATCAAGAGGAATACGTTTTGCTCGGCATATACCTAGAATTCCTCTTCAGGTCGCAATAAACCTGGGCAAGGAATTTGGGACGCTATCTAATCTTCTTGAGGGAACGGAAGACGAACTGATGGATGTCGACGGAATTGGCGAAAAGCGTGCCTCTGCAATAAGGCACGCAATTGAAGTTTACAAGAAGTCCGGCGAGATCACAATTCCAGGTTTCTGAGCTCCTTAGAGAGATCTTTAAGCTCTTTCTTCGAAATCCTCTGAGGGAAACCTTTGTCAAGAATCAATTCCCCTGAATTCCAAACCTTATCAAAACTCGTGTCAAAGGACGATTTCAGGACCAATTGAAGTGTTATAGGCAAATGAGGATCGAACTTTTCCAGGTCAAGGCAGGACCTCGACAACGCCAGGTCGGCCGAATAGCCTTCTTTAAGCACTCCCGTACTTTTTCCGAACAACCTCTGGAACAACCTGTGGTTGTTATCGAAGAGAGTCTTTCTTATCTCATAATCGATGACATAATTGTCGAAACCCCTGTGGTACCTTTCAGTAAGAATAACTTCCTTTGCCTCTCCAAACATATCCGAACCAATGAATCCTGTGCCCAAACAAACTTGCATCCCCCGACCGAGTAGGTCGGATATGTTTGACTGAAAGCTACCTGCGTACATTTCTGATCTAAGTGATTTCGTCACGAAGATTCTCCGGGAAGAGATAATATCCATGTCAGTTTCGCTTAGATTACCTCCGTAGATGACACCACATTCGGGTCCAAGGATACCGTTTTTCAGGAGTCTCTCTATAAGACTCTCTCCCCACCTGAGAAGACAAGTCTCATTCTCTCTCTTCATGTCGAAAATGAAGAGGTTCAGATTCATCCCTTTTTCGTACAGCTCCCTCAATTTTCTCAGGCTATCTTCGCTATAGGTGGCAAGCTCACTTACGTAGACTATTGGGCAGAACGTGGAATCGCGAGTAACGCTTTCCCAGCGCCCCGCGACGTTGTCAATTGTCTCCTCGGTCAATACAGGTCCGACAGCAAGGTAAACTCCGTACTTGGCTGCGACTTCCTTGTAGAATGTTGGATCGATTTCAGGATGATCGACTATTGGGCTGCTGATTGCGACAGAACCACTCCTGATTGCTTTCAATACGGCAACTTCCGCAGAAAGCCTTACTAAAGAAGGGTTAATCTCGCTTCTGACGGATTCCAGCAGATTGCTGAAAAAGCTTTTGTTAGTCTGATTATCTTTAAGAAGTTTCAATGGATATGGGGAGATGCTGGAATAGACGCTGTAATGTGCATTAAAAAACGAAGGCAAGAGAATTCCCTTTTCGCCGTCGATTATCTCTTCGTCTTCTTGGATGCTGTACTCTCTCCTCGGTCCGACAAAAGTGATCTTCCCATTCTCAAATCTAACCAAAGCATCATCCACAAGAGGGTTCTTTAGATCATTTGTGAATGCCAAAACATTAGTTACGATCATCTGGAACCACCTCTTCTTGATTTGAAATAGGATCTGATAACGTAACACTCAAAGCTGAATAATTTCGGGATAATCTTGAGTCGTTTTCCTGGTTCTTGAAATATCCTGTACAGCCACTCAAGGCCGGCTTTCTGCATGAACAAAGGAGCTCTCTTCAGATCGCCTGAGATAACATCAAACGATCCACCGACTCCCATCAAAAGCATGGCATTAAGTCTGTCAAGGTTCTTCGCAATCCAGATATCTTGTCTTGGAACACCCATACCGACAAAAACAATATCCGCTGATGAATTGTTTATTTTCGAAACGATTGTATCACTTTCCTCTCGTGTGAAAAAGCCGCTGTGATACCCAACGATGTCTATTAGTGGAAATCTTTGTTTTAGTTTTTCGGTAGTCTTTGTTACGATACTCTCTTTCGACCCCAGAAGGAATATCTTTTGACCCGCCTCGGATGAAAGTTCGCAGATTTTCAGCATTAGGTCTATTCCGGGTACTCTTTCAATTCTTTGTTTTGAAATCAGCTTGATCGCTTTCAGCACACCGCTGCCATCGGGAACTACATAATTGACTGTACTCAGAGCCTTCTTGTATTCTTCGTTGTTGATGTATTCATAAGCAATCAAGGCGTTGAGCGTAAGCACATGTGATCTCACTCCCAATTGCGTTCGCTGTATGAGCTCATCGGCTGCAGAAAAGAGGTCTTTTTCCTGGAGATCAAAATCAAGGAACTGCAAACACACACCTCCACACTTCATTAAAGCACAAATGAAAACCTTTTCAACGAAAAGAGGAAGGCTAAGCCTTCCTCTGGTGCCGAGGGCGGGAATCGAACCCGCACGGGGCTCTCAACCCCAGCGGATTTTGAGTCCGCCGCGTCTGCCAGTTCCACCACCTCGGCCAGCAATAAAACTTTACCATCAATGATTATTGGTGTCAACGAGCGTTCACTCAGAGATAAGCATAGAAATCACTTTGGAATGCAAGCTAGGTAAGAGTCATCAGTTGCCAAGCAACTCCTCAAGCGAAAAACAAAACTCAGGCATTCCAACTGCCCAGGGACCGATTTCGTACGGTTGGAAGTAAATGCAAAGCCTTCCTCCCTTAAGGTAGAAGCCCTGATCCGACGTGACTCCTTCAAAGTACTCAGGCCAGAGATCATCGCGGGCAGAGATTTCTTCCTTAATCAATCCGTTCAATTTCTCTTCAGTTTTTTTGCTTCCGAGAATGTTGTGCAAAGCAACAAGTCGGGACTTCTCCAGATCGATGTTATACGTTCTTCTCGATGCGTTTGGATGTGCGCCTCCGGTGAACTCACTGAAGACCATGTCTATGCTTAGAATTCCATCACTAAGATAAGCGGAGTAAACAACATAGACATCGAAAGTTCTGAATGGCCACTCAGAAGTCTTAGACTCTTCAAAAGCTTTCCGGGCCAATTCCTCGATTTCGCTTCTATACTGGGATATTTCACCCTCGATAGTAGAATTCAGAAACTGCTCGAAAGGTCTGTCTCTAAGTCCATTGACTGAAGGTATCTGTACATTTACGGCACAGATTTCGGAATCCTCAATTACATTCTCTCCAAGAACGGAGATCAGTTTCCCTTGAGAAACAAAGATCTGCTCAGGAAGATCGACCGTATAGGAGAAGACAACGGCCAGTGCAATAAATAGATAGCCTGCTATCAACAGCTTACGCATACAATTCCCTCCTTTTGATCACTTAAAAGACCGGTCCAGTATTCTTCACAACCGGAAGCGTTCTCCTGCGATCATCTAGAAAGATCATATCACTGAAAATCGGGATTAGTTGCCTATCAAGAAAGTGTGGGTCGTGATCATTGAGAGATCAATGGATACAGATATTGATTGCCGCAGAATCAGGAAAGATTCTAATCGTCCAAGCTCTGTTATCGTTTCTCACAACGGTCTTCTGTACAGAATGAGCAGTGATTTGCAGCAAATATCGGTTCCGAAAAAGCACAAACGCTTCGCAATGTTTCTGACAACTACAGAATTCGAAAACGGGCGCTGAAATCATTCAGCAAAAAAGCCTTATTCCGGTGCTATGATTATCACATGGGGGGTGATAGTCTTGATTGCAGAAATAACCCTAGATATGGTGAGGGTGACAGAGGCGGCGGCCCTTTTTTCTAGTGTTTATCTTGGCCGCGGTAACAAAGAAGCAGTAGATCAAAGAGCTGTAGATGCAATGAGAGGTATTTTAGATTTGCTCGACATGAAGGGAACCATAATCATTGGCGAAGGAGAAAAGGACGATGCACCAATGCTGGCTGCCGGAGAGCATGTTGGAAAGTGGAATGACGACGATCCGGAAGTCCTTATCGCTGTTGACCCGGTAGATGGAACCAGGTTGGTTGCGAATGGAAGATCTAATGCGTTAAGCGTGATTGCAGCAACCGAAGGAGGCAAGGTAGCTCCCTTACCAACCTACTATGTAGACAAATTGGCGGTTGGAAAGGAGCTTGCAGGAAACCTGGATATCGACGCAACTCCACGAGAAAACCTCCGTATCGCGGCAGCTATCCTTGGTGTCAAAGTATCGGAACTGACGGTGACAATGCTCGATCGAGAGAGAAACTACCCTCTCGTTGAAGCCGTTAGAGCTGTCGGTGCAAGAATCAGACTGATCAATGATGGAGACATTGCTGCGGCAATCGCGACTGCTCTTCCTGATGGAGGGACAGAAATCTACATGGGCGTTGGAGGCTCTCCAGAAGCAGTTCTGGCTGCAGCGGCACTTCAGTGTATGGGTGGTGAGATCCAGGTGAAGTGCTGGCCAAGAGATTCAGAAGAGATTGAAAAGGTAGAAAATTCTTCGTTTGAGCTTGATAGAGTCTATCGAACAAAGGATCTGATTGATGGTGAGGAGGTTGTCTTCAGCGCTACCGGAATAACTGACGGTTCATTCCTGAAGGGTGTTCGCTTCACCCATAACCAGGCTATAACCGATTCTATCGCCATGCGATCAAGCACCAGAACGGTTAGGAGAATAAGGGCTTATCACGAAATCGCCTATAAGACCATCACAACGAAATCGGGAGGTGAAGTCTTCATTTTCAACAGCTTGCTTGGTAAGAGAGGTTAGTAGTTTATCCGCAGTTCTTTACTTCCCTGAGTTTGAAGGTCTGAAGTCGTTTCAAATCATAAATGATCTGCTTTTCATTTTGCGGACAGCTACCACAAGATAAAGTGCTATAATTGCCGCAAAACAGAGGGGGGAGACTCTGTGATTTGCATCTTGGTGAACGACACCGATTTTGGGACATCTGTATCGCCTGTTGAAAGCGCTTTGGAGACAGCAGGCGTAGCATACAGAACCTGGAGGATATTTCTTGAGGGCTTTCCTGAAGATGGATCGGGATGTGATGGTCTGGTTCTGTCAGGAGGCTTCTCGATGAGCGAGTATTTCGATGGTGGTTCTCTTTCTTGGGGAGCCTCATTTGTTAAGGATTTTCATGGTCCTGTTCTGGGTATTTGTCTGGGAATGCAAATCTTGGCTCGGCTCTTTCAGGAATCCTTGGTAGCCTCGCGTGAGCTCGGAGTATCAAAGGTTAGGTTGGACACTTCGAATGAGCTGTTCATGGGAATGAAATCGGAAGTGAATGCCTATCAGCGTCACAACTATGGCCTTCCATACATTCCCGGTGGCTATTATCAAATTGCATGGGGGGAATCGACCTTCATACAAGGGATAGCTTCTCTTGACGGATCGCGATTCGGTGTGCAGTTCCATCCAGAGGAAATCGAACTTGGTTCTGAAGAAGAGTTGCTGAGAATCTTCTCCAATTTCTCGACTATAGTTAATTCTCGCTAGACAGCTATTCAGGAGGGGAAAATGAAAATAGGCATTATTGGTGTTGGCAACATAGGTGGTATTTTTGCGAACAGACTGCTTCACGAGCTGCATGACCTTGAGAAGCTTTACTTGCTGGACAGAAATCTCGACAGACTCTCCGGTCTTTCTGCCGAAAGTGAAAAAGTGGTAATCGCAAAGAGTCCAGATGAAGTTCTTTCCAATTGCACCCACGTGATCATTTCGGTGAAACCTCAAGACTGTGGGGAGCTATTCCTGGAGATAATTAACGGAAAGAACGACGGTCCGGTGGTTATCAGTACTATCACCGGGATAGAAATCAAGGTCATTTCGAAGAATACAGGACTGGAGAAGATTGCAAGGATCATGCCAAATGTTCCGAGCGCTATCGGACGAGGGATGACGGGATTCGTCTGCTCGACTTCTTTGACCGGAAGGGAGAAGAGAGAAGTGGAGAGAATTCTTCTTACGATGGGCGACATAGTTGAGGTCCGTGAAAAGGACCTCGCAGCTGTAACGGCTTTGAGTGGAAGCGGTCCTGCATTCGTCTTCGTGATAGTGGAATCGCTGATCGATGTTGGTTTGAAGATGGGCCTTTCCTATGATGTCGCTAGAGAGCTAATTTTAGGAACTCTCGGAGGGTCTGTTGAACTCCTCAAAGTTAAAGGCAATCACCCGGGCGAATTCAGACATCTAGTAACTTCCCCAGGAGGAACAACCATCGAGGGAATTTACTCCTTGGAAAGGGAAGGACTTAGGGGAACCATAATGAAAGCGTTGTTTGACACTTACCTAAGAGCAAGAGAGATAAATTCCGAACTGGAGGTGACCGAAGATGGATCTGCTAAGTAAGGGAGAGAGAGTTAGGAATGCCTCCAGAAAACTCAGGCTGATCACCACACAAGAGAAGAACGCTGCAATTTCCATGATTGCTAAAGAGATTGAATTGCATAAGGATGTGATTCTCAGAGCAAATGCTGTCGATGTCTCCAACGCCAGAGAGAAAGGAACGAAGGAATCGCTGATAGACAGGCTAGCGCTTTCTGAAAGTAGAATACAAGCCATGGTTCAGGCTTGTCGCGAAGTTATAGTGCTGCCTGACCCGGTAGGCGAAATAGAGAGTACGCGGCTACAGAAAGACGGCCTTCGAATTTCGAAGGAAAGAGTGCCGATAGGAGCCATCGGAATGATATTCGAGTCAAGGCCCAATGTAACTGTTGATGCATCGATCCTTGCCATAAAATCGGGAAATTCTATCCTTTTGAAGGGAGGAAGCGACGCTATTAACTCGAACAAGGCCATAGTACTGATAATGAAGAAAGCACTTTCTCTGGCCGGGCTTCCGGATGGTTCCATTGAGTTGGTTGAAGATACTTCACGCGAAGTAGTGAAAGAGATGTTGGAGATGAACCAGTACCTTTCTCTTATAATCCCAAGAGGTGGCGCTGCTCTCATCAAGTTCGTTGTTGACAATTCCAGAATCCCGGTTATAGAAACCGGTACTGGTAATTGTCACATCTTCGTCGATTATAGTGCTGATTTGGAAAAATCGGTTTCGATTGTCGATAATGCGAAGACTCAGAGGCCAGGCACCTGCAATGCAGTCGAGACATTACTTGTCCACAGAATGATTGCGGCCGAGTTTATTCCTCGGGTCGCCAGTGTTCTTACCGCAAAGGGAGTAGAGCTCAGAGGTTGCGCAGAATCGATAAAACACTGGAAAATGAATCCTGCGACCGAAGAGGACTACTTCGATGAGTTTCTCGATCTAATACTTGCAATAAAGGTCGTAGAGAACGTAGAAGAAGCTATACAGCACATTGAGAAGTACTCATCGGGACATTCGGAATCGATACTAACAAATGACTACTGCAACTCCAGGCAATTCCTTAGATGCGTAGATTCTGCTGTTGTCTACGTAAACGCTTCAACAAGATTTACGGACGGTGGAGAGTTTGGGTTCGGGAGTGAAATAGGTATCAGCACCCAGAAGCTACATGCACGCGGTCCGTTTGGCCTGAAGGAACTTACAAGCTACAAGTATACGATACTAGGGGATTACCAGGTGAGAAAGTAATGTCAAGAATCGTGTTGAAAGTCGGATCAAACCTCCTGGTAAAAAGAGATGGCGAGATCGACAAGAAGTACATAACAGAGCTAGCAAGGGAAATAGCTATTCTGAAGTCGTCAGGTAATCAGGTTGTTCTTGTCTCTTCAGGGGCTAAAGCAGCGGGCTTCGGTTATCTTGAAGGGAGAAGAACATCTAGCGATTTGTACATGAAGCAGGCTCTTTGTGCTGCGGGTCAGGTTCAGCTAATGAAACTATACGAAAACGTGTTTGATCTTTTTGGCGAGAGAATAGCTCAGATCCTGGTCAACAGAGACGATTTTGGAGACAGGAAGCGATTTCTTAACCTGCGGAATACTCTTATAGGGCTGATAGAATTGGGTCTGATCCCTGTAGTGAATGAGAACGACACAACATCTACCGAAGAGATAATGTTTGGAGACAATGACATTCTCGCCTCGATGTTTGCAATAGGATGGCAGGCCGATCTTCTGATACTGATGTCCACTGTAGAGGGAATCGTAGACGAAAACGGTGAAGTGATTTCGGTGTTTGATACATCTAGGAGACTAAAGAACATAGAGAACTCCTCGTGGGGTACAGGAGGCATTAAGACCAAAATAAGAGCTGGACGGGCCGCATCTGCAAGCGGTATTAGAAGCTGCATCTGTAATGGGAGAGACTTGAATAACATAGAGAGATTTGCAAAGGGTGATGACATTGGAACCGTATTTCCCTCGATAGAATCGCCAGGTGCCCGGAAAACGTGGATTGGATTTCTCTCTACTCCGAAAGGGAGTATTAAGATCAACCGAGGCGCAGAAGGCGCAATTGCAAGAGGAAAGAGTCTCTTGGCCATAGGCGTGGAAGAAGTATCTGGAGACTTTTCTGAAGGCGAGGTGGTTAGTATACTCTCGGTTGATGGGTCGGAAATTGCGAGGGGAATCTCTAACTTCACCTCGCTTGAAGTCGATAAGATAAGGGGAGTTAGAAGCGACAGGATATCATCGATTCTCGGTCACGACTGCGCAAAAGTTGTGGTCCATATTGATAATTCTTACCGTATCTGATAGCTCTGACTGAGCAAAGATTAGCTGCCTTCTACAGAGGGAAGGAAACCGGGATCAGCGAACTATCACTGTAATAGTAAACCGCCTCATGAAATGCTTGACGACAGCTTTCTAGCTTTGTTTTCCGGTCAAGCCGGTGAGAATCTGTGAGAGACGCTTATTTGGCGCTAAGCCGAGAGCAATTGACTTGTTTCTATTGACATCGTTATATACTCTTACTGAAATAGTCGCTGGAGGTGAGATATGTTTGATTTTCCCGAATATGTTTACTCTGATGTTAGGGTAGAGGAAGTCTCGAATAGCAATATAGTTGTTACTCTAGGAAGAACGGATAACATGAAGGAACAGAAATACGTTGCGGCTTTCATCAGGATTTTCGATGGAGAGAGGTGGTATTTCAGTTCTACTACGGACCTGAACTCTGTTCAAGGTGAGATCTACAGGCTAGCAGATCTTGCTAAAAAGAATCCCTCTATCGAAGCGAACCAGATAGTTCAGAAGTTTCAGGTAAACAAGGGTTCGTTTTTGAGATTCGAGAAATCATCGGATATCTCAACTATACCTCTTAAGGAGAAGCACGATATTCTTTCTACCTATTTTCCCATAGTCGAAGAAAGTGGTCTCGTGAGATTTTGGAGGGGCCAATACATAGACCAGAGAGTTGTCAAGAGCTTCTTCTCAAGCAAGGGAGCAGATTTGAAATTCGATTATCAAAGGGTGGGCTTCAGAATGCTCTATCAAATGGCCGATGGAGAAGAGCAGCTTATGGACAGATTCGACCTTGCCGGTAACGAGTTAGAATCGATCAAAGAACTTGCCGAGGACGTCAGGAAGTCAGTTGAAGCTTCTGAATACTTCATAAGAAACGCAAAGTCTGTGATCCCTGGAAGATATCCGGTGGTTCTTTCTCCAGAGGCGGCAGGTGTGTTTGCGCATGAGAGTTTTGGTCATAAGAGTGAATCAGACTTCATGCTCGGAGACGAGACGATGATGAAAGAGTGGAAAATAGGCAGAAAGGTTGGCAGCGAAATCCTTTCAATAGTAGATGATGGAAATAAACCTGGAGTAGGTAACGTTGTTTTCGATGACGAGGGAACAAAAGCTGAAGAAACTTACTTGATAAAAAACGGTTGTCTTTCAGGGAGGCTTCATAGTGCCGAGACTGCTGCCGCTCTAGACGAGGAGTTGACGGGAAACGCCAGGGCCGTGAGCTTTGAGTTCGAACCTGTGGTTAGAATGACGACTACCTACATCCTGCCGGGAAGGCTCTCCTTTGATGAATTACTTTCAGGTATCAAAGAAGGACTCTATGTCGATTCACTAAACCATGGTTCAGGAATGTCTACATTCACTCTCGCTCCCTGCAGAGCTTATATGATCAGAGATGGAAAGATCGCTGAGCCTGTGAAGATTTCTGTTGTGACGGGAAGTGTTTTCCAGACTCTTAACGAAATAGAGGGACTAACCGAGGAATTCAAGCTTCTGTCATTTGCGCTTGGAGGATGTGGAAAGATGGAACAGTACCCTCTTCCCGTTGGATTCGGCGGACCGTACGTGCGTGTACGTTCGTTGAATGCTCACTAGGAGGTGCTGACTATGACTAAAGAGAGACTTGTCGTTCATTATACAGAGAGTGCTGTGAAGATAGTTCAAACTCGGGTTACTTCAGTAAGAAAGAAAGACATTCTTCGAACTTCAATTCGTCTTTACGATGGTAAGTCAATGGGTGTTGCCGGTGCTTTTGGAAATTGCGATGAGCGAGAGCTCATAAAAAAAGCAAGAGAATCTCTCGAGCTTGGAATTCCTTATGCTTGCGAACCTTGCAAAGAACTAAAGAGAGAAGAACAGCACGAATCAGATCTTCAGAACGAGGCGGAGCTTCTGGAAGCTGCAGAAGATATCCTTGAGAGACTGAGAAGAGATCAGCCACAATTCAGTTTCAGTCATTTATTCAAGTCGGCTAAGGTAGAGTCTTTTCTGGAGAATGATCTCGGTCTTGATCTGAGATCGTCTCGAGAATCTCTCAGCATGGAACTAGTCATAAAGGACAAACAGTCATCTAACATTATCGATGCAATGACAGGATACGAAGGAAGAGAGTTCCGAAAGGATTCGTTTGTAGGACTGACTAATATGATTTGTGATGCATACAAGAACCAGCTCCACGACATAGAAGAAGGAGTATATCCGGTAGCTTTCATGTCGGGCGACATGACGTATTACAAGAAACTCTATGAGTCTTTGAATGGGATGCTGTTTGGTTCTGGCGGATCCCTTTTGTCAGGGAAAGTCGGTGAGAAGATCTTTTCCGATAGAGTCACTCTCTTGCAGACGCGTAACGTCGATGATGGTTTCTTCGAACCGTTTTTTGATCTAGAAGGGACTGTAAATCAGTTGGATAGATTTGCTCTTATTGAGAGCGGAGTGCTAAAGTCGCCATATACGGATAAGAAAACGGCTACAACTTTTAATCTACCTCATACTGGTTCTGCAGGTGGAGAGTACGATGGTTTGCCGGAGCTGGGGATACCGAAGCTTAAATTCGCTGAATCACAGGAAACTGCAAAACAGCTTCTCAAAGGTGAGAAGGCTATCTTCATTCTTATTGCCAGTGGAGGAGACTTCACACAGGACGGGCGCTTTGCAACCCCGGTTCAACTTGCCTTCCTGTTTGATGGAGAGAGGTTTGTCGGAAGGCTCCCCGAGCTGAGTTTGAGTTCTCATATGTATGATATGTTTGGCAAGGACTTTCGCGGGGTCTCAAACGACGATTTTCTGGGAGCGGAGAATTCGAAGATGACGATAATAGATATGAAGGTGAGCAAACTGTAGCGTTTTTCTTCCCAATAGTACTGGAGGTGTGATGTGCGCCCGACAGCAATAGTTGGAGCCGGAATGATGGGAAACGTTCATGCTCGGTCATATAGAACGATAGATGAAACGAGTCCCTTATCGATAGTCGATCCAGTTGGAAGCAGAGCGAAGGTTATCTCCGACAAATATCGAGCAATCGCTGCAAGTTTTGATGAAACCCTTGCAGATGACGAAATAGAAATAGTTGATATCTGCACGCCGACTTTCACCCACAGAGATCTTGTAGTCAGAGCTCTCGAGGCGGGCAAGCATGTCTTCTGTGAAAAGCCGGTAGCACTGAAGATTGAAGACGCCGTGGCAATGGACAAGGCGGCCAAAAAAAAGCGGCAGAGTATTTATGGTGGGCCACGTCGTACGCTTCTTTCCGCAGTATGTTAAGGTTAGAGAACTCGCTTCCTCAGGTGACGTTGGCGAAATCGTAATGGCTAGACTTTACAGAGGAGGATCCTTTCCCTCGCACGGTATAGATAACTGGTTTGCAGATATCACCAAAAGCGGCGGGGTCTTCATCGATCTCTCCATACACGATTTTGATTTTCTTAGAAAACTGCTTGGCCCGGTGAGAACCGTCGAAGCGAGGTCCGTAGAACTGAGCTCGACAGTGAAAAAGCCTTCTTTCGATCACGGCATGGCGATTCTGAGGTTCGAGTCCGGCGCACTGGCCCACATCGAAGGCAGCTGGGCCGAACCGGCCGACATGCCGGTTGGATTTGGAACATCTTACGAATTCATCGGCACTAAGGGAATGATCACGAACAGCTACGAGAGAGAAACTACGCTTCGCCTTCAAACCTCAATCGACGGCAAGCCCCTATACTCTCAAGAGAATCCGATCTTGAATGATCCATATACCGAGGAGCTGAAATCGTTCATACTATCGATAGAGGAAGGCAAAGAAGTCCCGGTGAGCTGTGAAGAGGCTACAGAATCGTTGAGAGTTGCACTGGCAGCCAACCTGTCGGCGAGACTGTTGAGACCGGTAGAACTCTCGGAGGTGTCGTGAGACGACGAGAATTTCGATTCTTGGAATAGCTCACATGCATGGCTACAGCTACGTAAAAGCGTTAAAGGGGAAAAGAGATGTTGAGATTGTTGGGATATATGACCACGACAGGTCAAGGATGGCAAGAGCGAGCACTACTCTTGAGGTTAAATCGTACGACCACCCCGAAGAGCTTGTAGCTGCAAGTGACGGAGTAATAGTTGCAAGCGAGAACTCAACTCACAGAGAGTTCGTGGAAATCGCTGCACGATGTGGAAAACATGTATTGTGCGAAAAGCCGATTGCCACATCTGTTGAAGATGCCGAGGCTATGATAGACATTTGTCATATAAATAACGTTAGGCTTCAGATGGCTTTTCCGGTGAGATATAGTGCCTCCGTAAGAAAGGCCAAAGAGTTGATCAAGAATGGTCTTTTGGGTGAAATCGTCAGCCTTGTTGGAACTAACCACGGGAGAATGCCTGGAGGCTGGTTCGTAGATCCCGAACTTAGCGGTGGCGGCGCTGTCATGGACCACACCGTTCACGTTGTTGACACCGTAAGATGGCTCCTCGACTGCGAGTTCAAACAGGTTTACGCCGTATATGACACCCTGATTCACGATACACGTGTCGAAGACTGCGGACTGGAGATGTTCAGACTTTCAACGGGCCAGTACATGACGCTTGACTGCAGCTGGTCGAGACCGAGAATCCATCCTTACTGGGGTGATGTGACTATACACATTGTGGGAACCAGAGGTACTCTCTTTCTGGATATCTTCAACTCTAAGATTGAAGTAAGTTCCAGCGAGAAAGGAAATCGCTGGGAAAACTACGGAGATGATCTCGATCTGCTTTTGACGAGAGAGTTTCTTGAAGTGATTCATTCTGGGAAGGAACCTTTTACTAATGGAGAAGACGGGTTGAGAGCTCTTGAAGTGGTCTCTGCTGCCTACAGGAGCTTTCGGGAAGGAAGGGAGATCGAGATTGTTTGATTCGATCTTCTTTTTTCGCCTTGCTTATTCATAAGGCGTATAATCTAGGTGATATGATAACAGTCATGAGGTGAGTTGTTTGGAGCAGCAGTATGACCGTAGAAAACTTGAACAGGAGTTTGACAGCCTTCCCGAAGCTTCGCCTATAGCAGATATCGACCCATTCAAGGGAGACATAATCGCAATGGTGGGAGCTCTTGCTCTTGATTTTCTTGAGCTTGGAGCGGATGACGTTCTGCTAGATATTGGAACCGGGCGAGGGAGGTGGGCCGTGGCAGCCAGTCCGTACTGCAAAAAAGTAATAGGTATAGACATAAGTAAAAGGATGCTCGAAGACGCAAGAATGAACGTTGCAAGCGCGGGAGCAGAGAACGTAGAGTTCTTTAGAGGATCTTTTGAGGACCCGTGTGAAGAGACTGATATTTCGCAAAAGAATGTGAACAAGATAGTCGCTATATACTCTCTTCACCATCTTACTGATTCTATGAAGGCCGAGGCAATCTCAAAGCTTTCAGCGATGCTTAAACGTCCTGGGCGGATTGTTGTCGGCGACATCATGTGGTTCGATGATCCTGGCAAGTACAGGGACGATTGGGATGAAGTCTATTTTGATGACAGCGAGACAGATCATCCGGCGAGCATCTCGTTCATGCGAGAGATCTTTGAAAAATCTGGTGCAGAAGAAATCGAGATTCTTCAAATTCATCCGTTGGTGGGGTTGATATGCGCCTCCTTTTCCTAGCGGTATCTTCAAGATAAGTATATTCTGAAAGTCTTAAAAAGCCTTGAACCGCGAAGCTTTTATGAAAACTGGAGCTTCGCTTTTTTGTGCCAAGTCGAAGAATTCATGCATAAGAGAAGTCTTGATCAATGAATCCGATTTAGGTGGTATCTTATACCCGGATTCTTACCTCATCGCTGCCCACATCATCATCTTTGGAGTTCAGTCACCTTATTCCTGAGTTCCTGAACTAGTAATCGTTATCAATAGACCTGATGTCGCATTTCTGCGCTATTGATTATAAGTCCCCGCAGAGCTTGAGAGACCGCTTGCGGCTCAAAGACCCGCTTGTCAATAAACGCTGCACGCTGAGCGCTGCGAAAAGCCAAGAAGCAAAAATAGAGACTGACCGGTTTCTGTGGTCTATACCATTCTTCGCCTCTTTTGTTCTGTCATTCTGCAGTGATACTATACAGGATCTGCTTTCTCTCCTTGCTTATGGCATCTCGAATATGGTTTTTCTCGAAACGAGCTCTCGGTGTTGGTCCCTCTTAGTCTTGCACTCGTTCCTTCAGAGACACCCTCCGCCAATGCGTAGTCCTCCCTCAAGGGAGGACTTAGGATCTCAGGATCATCAAGAGCCAAATACAGCATGTATTGTCGAGGGCGAAGGAGCATGATATGATTTCTCACTTACTCCCTAACCTATGGGTAGTGATGAGGACATCGTACGGGTGGAAACTTCTGCAACAAGTACTCTATATTTCTATTCCTTCGTCGTTACTTTCGTTCCGTAGACTCCTGCCCCAGGATCGAAACCCCGGTTTCTCGCTATCTCTTCAACGGACTTCTGAAGAACATTCATCATCGGAATTGGGGCAAGCACTTCGTCTAGACCTTCGGAAACATATATGGACTCTACACTCTCTTTCTTTAAATTCGTTAGCGTTATTAGGTCACACTTGTCTGAAATATCTCTGTGTAGCTCCTGCATCAGGTTTTGGGTTACACCTTCCGGATTCATAGTGAGTACAACCGGTCTGTCAATCAACAGATCAACAGGGCCATGCCTGAAGGCTGCTCCTGCGTAGAAAATCAAGCTAATCTTAGCGACTTCGGCAAACATAAGTCTTGCCATGCTGCCAACTCCGATGCCGTATCCTCTTGCGACAAGAATCTTCTCCCTCTTCTCAGAAAGAAGAGTGGCGAGCCAAGACAAATCAAGAGAAATCGCCTCTTCTATTCTTGAAGGCAGTTCAGAGAAATTCAACGATCTTCCCGTCTTTGAAGCAGCAATCAACAACATTAAGACTACGCTGTTTACGAAAGTCTTGGTAGCACCCATAGATCTTTCATTTCCGGCCTCGAGGAGGAAAACCCTTTCACCTGGAAAAAAATTAGCGGCACTGCTCTGTTCATTGTTCGTGATCAATACCATCACTGGAAGTAGTTCCGTGTTATCTTCAATGAACCTCAGCAGCTCAGCGCTTTCACCAGACTGACTGATCAGGAAGATGGTGGAATACAGTTTGAGGAGCTCCCTGGATGAGTAAGATATAAGTTCGGACATTTCAAGACTTGCGGCGTCTACCCCTGATGATTTTAGAAAGGAAGCTGCCGTCTCCGCCGCATGGAGTGAAGCTCCCATCCCTGTAAAAAGTACCCTCTCGAAATTAAGACTCTTCGCCTTCTTCGAGATAATGTCAGAAGAGGAAAGGAGTCTTCTAACGGCATCTGGTTGCTCTAGCATATCCTGCATGAATTTCGACATGTTTATCATCCTTTCATTGTGGGAATTCTCGATCCTAAAGGACTTGATAATAGCTCACCATTAAGAGTTTATCATCACGGAAGAGTGTTTTGACTAATCGGTGGTATTGGTGCCATAATTAGTGCGGAGGTGAAGCTATGTCGTTACTCACAACAAAAGATGGTACCCGGATATATTACGAAGAACATGGAGATGAGAACAGACCATCGCTTGTCATTCTTAACGGGATAATGATGTCCACGCATTCATGGGCAACTTTTCTGACAGATTTCTCCAAGCATTTCAGACTGATACTCATGGATTTCAGGGATCAGGGACGATCCGAAAGGAAGCAGTCACAATACCATATCTCTGTTCACGTGAATGATCTTGTCGATCTACTTGACTTTCTGAATATCTCTAAAGGAAATATAGTAGGTCTCTCTTATGGTGGACAGGTGGCGGAGATGTTTGCAATAAAGTATCCAGAAAGGGTCAAATCATTGGTCCTCGCGAACACCCCTGCAAGAATCACACCTTACCTTGCTGAGTTGGGCGAAGCGTGGAAGGAAGCCGCAATGCTATACGATGGGGAGAGGTTCTTCAAACTTGCAATTCCGTTTATATACTCCGACTTGTTCTATAACAGAAACCTGAACTGGCTGAAAGAAAGGCAGAAGACCTTTAAGTCAACTCTCAATCGGGAATGGTTTGAAGGTTTCATTAGGCTTGTCTCTTCAAATCCTGATTTCAACGTGCTGGATGAGCTTCACAAGATTGAGTGTCCAACGTTACTTCTTGGTGCTGATAAAGACATTATTACTCCAATTGAAGAGATAGAGATGATTCACGAAAACGTAAAAGGCTCCGAGTTTTTGGTTATTAAAGATGCGGGTCACGGAGCTTTCCTCGAAAAGTCAGGAGAATTCATTACGGCTGTAATAGGCTTTGTTCTAAAGAATTGTTAGTAAACAAGACAATGTAGAAGTTATTCATCTTACTTCGACAATAATCCTCGTTAAACGGCTCAAATCGAACTTAGAATCTCAAAGGGTTTAGTGTATTCTAAAAGTGAGAGATGATTCATCTTTCATTTATGAGAGATGAATCACGCCACGCAAAGTGTGAGGGGTGATCTTGGTGAGTTCAGTTCCGGTAATTGGCATAGCGGGAATCGGGACATACATACCCGACAGTTACATGACGCCCGACCAGATAGCTGAGGCGACTGGAATTCCTCGAGACGTGATAGAACTGAAGTTCGGGGTGAAGAGGAGATTGCTTCCAGGACCAGAAGACACAACGAGCAGCATGGGAATAAGAGCCGCAAAGAAAGCTCTCGAAAACTCCGGTACTCATCCCAAAGATGTCGATTTGATAATCTGGAATGGAGCTCAACACAAGGATTATCCTTGCTGGTTGGCCGGATTAAAGGTGGCCGACGAGATTGGGGCAACAAATGCCTGGTCGTTCGATATGGAAGCCATGTGCGGCTCGATGATGGCTGGCATGGATATCGCAAAGAGTATGATGATAGCGCGAGACGACGTGGAAACAGTGCTCCTTGTAAGCGGCTATAGGAATGTTGATCTGATGAATCTCTCCGAGCCCTCTACTTCTTTTATGCTGGATGTTGGAGCAAGCGGAGCGGCAGTAGTCATGAAGAAAGGGTATAACGAAAATGTCGTTCTCTCTTCCGCATTCAAAGGTGACGGCTCCTTTTCCGAACTTTGTGTCGTCCCGGTAGGCGGAACAAAAAAATGGCCGATGAGCAGAGAAGATGTGTCGGAATACCATTTTCGTGTCCAGGGAGACACGGCAGAATTCAAGAAGCGCCTTGGAGAGACGACAATGCCCAACTTCTATTGGGTTATCAGAGAGTCTCTAAGAAAGAGCGGTTATTCAGAAAGAGACATTGACTATCTGGCGATATTGCATTTCAAGAGATCAGCCCATTTTGCTGTTCTTGAGGAACTCGGACTCAAAGAAGAACAGAGCACATACCTCGATGACTATGGCCATCTTGGACAAAATGATCAAATTCTCTCAATTGAATTGGGTTTGAGAGAAGGAAAGATCAAAGACGGTGATGTGATCGTTATGGTCGGCGCCGGATTAGGCTTCGTCTGGGCCGCAACAACCGTAAAATGGGGCAAAGTTTAGGAGGCGCAAAGGTGAGAATGGAAGGTAAGGTTGTCATCATTACTGGTGGCGCAAGAGGTATTGGTAAAGCAGCAGTTGAGAGATTCACGAGAGAAGGGGCGATAGTCTATGCCTGCGATATGGATATTGAAGGTCTTGAAGGCTTGAAGAATGAATTCGCTGAGCTCCCGGGAAAGGTAATACCAAAGAAGCTGAATGTGACGGATAGAAAGGCAATAGCTGATTTGGTCAACGAAATCAAGAGTGAGTATGGTCACATTGATGGGCTTGTTAACAACGCCGGAATCACTAGGGATGCACTGATCCAGAGAATGACGGAAGAAGATTGGGATCTAGTTATCGACGTGAATCTGAAGGGTGTATTTAACATGACACAGGCCATTGCGCCTGTGATGCTTGATCAAGGTTATGGTGCAATTGTCAACACCTCTTCAGTTGTCGGAGTGTTTGGAAATATCGGTCAGTCAAACTACTCCGCCTCCAAAGGAGGAGTAATAGCCATGACAAAGACATGGGCAAAAGAGCTTTCTCGAAAAGGAGCCAAGATCAGAGTTAATGCTGTCGCTCCAGGTTTCATTAAGACTCCAATGACTGAGAAAATGCCCGAGAAGATAATGACAGCGCTCGAAGAGAGGATACCGTTGAAGAGAATGGGTCTTCCCGAGGAGATTGCAAATGTGTACTTCTTCCTGATTTCTGACGAAGCAAGTTACTTAACCGGTCAGGTTATCGGTGTCGACGGGGGACTCGTGATTTGAAGATCTCTCGAAGTGAGAGAACAAGATTACAGATAAAGCAGGCGGCTGAAGAGCTGTTCAGTCGTCTTGGTTTTGAGATGACGTCTGTTGCCAATATATGTAGGACCTGCGGATTGTCTAATGGAGCCTTTTACAGACATTACGCAGGAAAAGAACAGGTGTTTAAGGAAATTGTGCAGGACATTAAGGCTGAATTCGAGGCCGCAACAACCTCGATAACCGGTCGTGATTCCAGAGAAAGACTCTTCAATCTGTATAGAACTGTCTTCAATATTCTTTGGGGATCGAGGAAGAAATTTATCGCATTCCACGAAGCCGAGTATAGATTTCCCGATGTTGAGAGTTCGGTCGACAAGATCTATAAGGATTCTCTTCTTTCAACTGTCTCTATAGGCAAGTCCACACTTTCAATGCCCGAGTTGTGGTTTCTTGTTGGTAGTTCGAGATTTACTGCTATCTACTGGATTATCTACAACGGAACAAGGGTTCCTGATTCCACTGTAGAGTCGTTGGTTGATTTTACTCTGGGTGGATTTGTTAAATCTGAGCAATTTGACAGAGAAGCACTTGATTTCACTTTTGACAGAACAAAGGCAAGCGGAGGTACCAAGGCGAAAGAAGTCATTCTTCTTGCTGCGGAAAGGCTTATGGGCGAGAAAGGGTATTTCGAGACTTCGATTTACGATATCACGAGTAGGGCAGGTTACGGTCAAGGTACATTCTACTTGCATTTCGAAAGCAAAGAGAAACTCCTTCAGGAGCTTGTTTATCAGGCAAACAGGAATCTCAGGAGAACAATGAGAGACGCCGTTTCCGGCGTTGAAGGAAGACTAAACAGAGAGATCAGGTCTTACAAGGCGTTTCTTCTGTTCATGGATGTTCACAAGGAGCTCTACAACATCGTGAGAGAGTCGGAATTTGTGCAGCCGGAGACAGGCCGCTTCTACTATGAAAGACTCCTCACATCATACATAAGTTCGCTTGAAGAGGCCAGGTTCAAGAATGAGATTAGACAGATTGACTCGCGAGATCTTGGAGTCTTCTTGATGGGGATCGGACATTTCATGGGTCTGGATCTTCTCTTTAGGAATGAAAAGGAATACGAGAAATGGGACGAGCATCTGATAGAACTTGCTTCGCTAATGGCAAAAGGGTACGGAGGTGCTTTTAGTTGAATTGGAAGGATGAATATAAGAAGAAGAGAATTAGCATAGAAGAAGGCCTCAGGAACGTAAGATCTGGTACAAAAATCGTGACCAGCATGGCCGCTATGGAAGCTCGGGGTCTTCTTGAAAATCTCCACAGGGTTGATGGTGTCGAAAACGTAGCCGTAGCAACTTGTTTGAACATTGGCGAGTACCCCTTCTTTGTTAACAGAGAGTACGAAGGAAGATTCCTTAATGAATCATGGTTCCACTCGACGGGTGCTAGGAAGGCAGTTAGCAACGGACTGAGGACTGTAACCTACATTCCGAATAATCTACATACTGCTGGCGTGGAACGTATTATGGCCAACAAACCCGACATATTCTGGGGAGTCGCATCTCCCATGGACAAGAATGGTTACATGACAGTTTCCCTTTCTACCGTTTACGAGAGGGACATGGTTGAGAACGCGAAAATGGTGATCCTGGAAGTAAACGACAGGGCTCCAAGAACCCATGGGGACACACATGTTCACATAAGTGAAGTTGACTATGTGATAGAGAACAGTTTTGATATTCCTGAGCTTCCCGATACCGAACCCTCGGAGACGGAGATGCGAATTGGCGAGCATATATCGTCATTAGTTGTAGATGGCGCCACTCTGCAGATCGGAATCGGCGGTATTCCAAATGCCGTTGCCAAGTTGATGGAAGACAAGCATGAACTTGGAATACATACCGAAATGTTCACGGAGTCCATGATTCATCTCTTCGAAAAGGGAGCGATAACGAATTCGAGAAAGAGTCTCTGGAAAGGAAAGTTCATTGCTACTTTCGCCCTTGGAACGAAGAGAATGTACTCCTTTGTGGAAGACAATCCTGGGGTTCTTTTGCTTAGAGGGAGCTATGTGAACGATCCATACGTCGTTGCGCAAAACGATAACATGGTATCCATAAATACTGCCATATCCGTTGATCTAACAGGACAGGTGTGTTCGGAAGCAATCGGAACAAGGCACTATAGTGGCACAGGAGGACAGCTTGATACTCACAGAGGGGCCTCTATGGCGAAGAACGGAAAGGGGATAATTGCTCTGAGGTCCACCGCCAAGAAGGGAACCGTTTCCACAATCGTTCCTCTTCTCCCTCTGGGTTCTCCGGTAACTGTGCCTAGGCAGGATACTGATTATGTTGTCACTGAGTTTGGAATCGCGAGGTTGAAGGGTCTAAATGTCTTCCAGAGAGTAGAGTCTTTGCTTAACATCTCTCATCCCGATTTTAGATCTGAGTTAAGAAAACAGGCCAGCGAGGTTGGATTGATTTAGGAGGTTTTTGATGAAGAAGGTCTTCATAGTTGGTGCAAAGAGAACAGCAATAGGTACTTTCGGAGGGGCTTTGAAAGATGTTCCGGCGGTCGAGCTTGGTGTTACTGCATCAAAGGCTGCGATAGAACAATCAGAGGTAGACCCCAAGAACATCGAAGAAACCATAATGGGTTGCATATTGACTGCCAATCAAGGTATGGGACCGGGAAGGCAGGTCTCAATCGGAGCAGGCGTACCTATCGAGAGTCCCGGATATCTAGTGAACATGCTATGCGGATCCGGAATGAAATCGACGATGATCGGGGCCCAGGATATCCTTACGGGCGAAGCCGATCTGGTCTTGACAGGTGGTATGGAGAATATGTCTATAGCCCCTTACATGCTGGACAAGGCAAGGTTTGGTTACAGGATGGGCAGCGGCTCCATAACGGATCACATGATAAGAGATGGGCTAACGGATGTTTTTAACGATTATCACATGGGCGTTACTGCGGAAAATCTCGCAGCAAAATACAGCATAAGCAGACAGGAGCAAGACGAATTTGCACTTGAAAGCCAGAAGAGGGCAAAAGAAGCAATCTCCGCAGGAAAGTTCAAGGATGAAATCATTCCCGTTGTCATAAAGCATAGAAAGGGAGACATTGTATTTGATACCGATGAGCATCCTAGAGATACAAGCATGGAGATTTTGGCGAAGCTGAGACCTGCATTCAAGAAGGATGGTTCAGTAACGGCAGGGAATTCATCGGGAATCAATGACGGTGCAAGTGCAACCGTCCTGGCAAGTGAAGAAGCAGTAACGAAGTACGGGCTTAAACCGATTGCAGAGATAGTCTCATTTGCTCAGGCGGGAGTCGATCCAGCATATATGGGATACGGTCCTGTTCCAGCCGTTGAAAAGGCTCTCAATAAAGCTGCGATGACCATCAAGGATGTAGGGCTTATCGAGCTCAATGAGGCTTTCGCTTCTCAGGCGCTTTCCGTGATTAGAGGACTTATGGAGATCTACGGAGTCACAAAGGAATGGCTGATTGAAAGAACCAATGTTAATGGAGGTGCAATTGCTCTTGGTCATCCCATTGGAGCCTCAGGGAACAGAATCATCGTTACGCTCGTCCACGAAATGGAGAAGAGAGATCTCGAATTCGGGCTTGCTTCCCTTTGCATCGGCGGAGGAATGGGAACCGCAGTAGTTGTCAGGAGAGTCTAATTTCTGAATCACAGGTAATGCCGCTTTTTGGGAAAGAGTTTTCTTGTTCCAACGTTCTTTTGAAATCATCTGGAGTACAACCTACGTAGGAGGTGGGAAAGTGAAAAAGGTATTTTTGGTTCTACTTATGGCTGCTGTAACTTCACTAATCGTTTTTGCAGCTACTCCGATCAAGATCGGTGCTGTTCTTCCCTTGGGTGACATCACCGGAGATCAGGCTGCAAAGGCAATGAGACTTGCAGTAAGTGAAATCAACGCAGAAGGCGGTTTACTAGGACGACCTCTGGAGTTGATAGTAATTGATGACGAAATGACACCGGAGAAGGGTGCGGCAGCGATCTCCAGGCTTGCTACCGTTGATAGAGTGGACTTTTTTGTCGGTGGTATGAGCACTGGAGTTCACTTCGCGCAGATTCCTGTTATGAAGAGCTTTCAGAAGGTCACAATCTGGATAGGTGCTGCCGGTTCACAATGTGAGGTTGCAGTCGGTCCGGACGCAGACTGGTATTTCCATCTGCATCCATGGGATTATCAGCAGGGAGCCAGCTACGGCCAGGGTTGGACGGATCTAGCCGAAGCCTATCCTGATATTGAGATCAACAAAGTCTTCCTGGCGTATGAAGAAGGAGCTTTCGGCACCGGTTCTCATGAAGCATATTTGGTCCTTCAGGCACTGGCTGCAGAAGGCCAGGGAGCTTGGGCAGAAGTCATGAGCGACTACATGGGAGTTTCGTTCAAGAGTGCTGCACTTGGCGGAGGAGATTACCGAGCGATGCTTCAGCAGGCGAAGAAATATGACCCGGATCTTTTCGTTTGGGCGGGTTATGACGCGGATGCTCTTCCAATGCTCCAGCAGGCAAAGGAAGTCGGGTTCTCACCAAAGTTCTTTGTTGGAGCACCTCCAGGATGGCCGGCACATTTCGGCGACTCTCCCCTGGCAGAAGGAGTTACCCTATACGGAATGTGGGCTCCAACGATCAACAGAATCAGCCCCGTAGCCGAGCACTTCTGGAATGCCTACATTGAGATGTTCAAGGAAGAGCCGGCAACTTACTTTGCTCCTCTCGGTTACACGAACATTTACTTCCTTGCAGAAGGAATCAAGGCTGCTGGTACTATTGAGAAGTCTGCACTTATCAAGGCCCTAGAGCAGGTGGAATATGCGTCTCCAATCGGTGATGTCTTGAAGATTGCGCCAAGTAACGTCATAAAGCACCAGGGCTTCACTGCTCAGAAGATACTTCAGTGGCAGGGTGGCGAACAGCACGTAATATGGCCTCTAGAGTTAAAGACAGCTGAACCTGAATATCCATTCCCTTCCTGGGATGGGAGATAGTCTGATTTAGGTCGGGCAGCAATGCCCGACCTTATTATCTGAAAAAGTTGCTACCAGGGTGGTGAAAGACTTGGAAAAGATCTCTTTCTTGAGAAAGCATAGAGGCATTTTGATACTTGTCGCGATACTTGTGGTTGTCGCGATCTGGAGGCCGCTAGCCGCGATTTATGGCGTTCAGAGAGGTAGTCTTTATGCACTGATAGGGCTTCCTCTGGCTCTAACTCTCGGAGTAGTCGGAATAATGAACCTTGCCCACGGCGATTTGCTATCGCTGGGAACTTATATTGTTTATCTATTTGCAGTCAATACCGGTATGGATCCTCTTGTTTCGATAATCCCCGTGTTTTTCCTGCTATTCATTCTAGGAGTTGTTATCTATAAGCTTACGGTAACCAGGGTTCTTAAAGCAGGACACCTTAACCAGCTGCTTCTCACTTTCGGGATATCGATGATAGTTCTGGAACTCATGAAGGTTATCTGGACTACCCGGCCAAGAAGCGTCTATGTTGACTATTCTTCGTCCTCAACGACGATTGCCGGCGTTAGATTCGGTACTTACGAGTTGCTTTACGTTGTGTTAGCGTTTGCAGTGCTAATCGCTCTTCAACTCTTTCTAAAAAAGACAAGATTAGGGCAGGCTACCTTTGCAGTCGGTCAGAATCCTCGCGGAGCAAAGATTGTAGGGATAAACACCGATTTCGTCTATCTCTTTGTTTTTGGTTTATCGGTCGCCATACTTGGTATTGCAGCAGGGGTAATGGTGCCGAGATTTGCAATCTTTCCCTCTGTGGGCGCGGCATTCACTATGAAATCATTCAGTCTAGTTGCAATGGCAGGTCTCGGTAACCTAACCGGGATTCTGATAAGTGGTATTGTTCTAGGAGTGGGAGAGGCAATCGTTCAATCGATTCCCGGATATGCCGGTTGGTCTGACATCGTGTTCTTTGGAGTACTGATAGCAGTTATCATGATTAGATCCTTAAGGAGGCAATCACTATGAAGATTATTAAACCGATTCTCCTTCTGATTGTTCTCGCAGCGGCTGTGATGCTGCCACTGCTCACGGAAGCATACTTCATAAGTGTTGCCATAACGATACTTACGTTCATGACTCTTGCATTAAGCTGGGACATGATGTTACGAACGGGTCAATTGTCATTTGGCACAGCAGGCTTCTTTGGTCTGGGAGGATACGCAGGAATCATCGCTGCAGCTGATCTTGGAGTAGATCCTATCACAGGAATCATAATCGGTGGACTTGTCGCCGGAGTTGTATCGCTGGTTCTGGGTATGGCAATCCTCAGACTTAGAGGTCTTTACTTCGCTATTACTACAATGGCTCTAGCGAGCGTTTTTATGGTCATCATCAGGAACCTTCACAAGATCTCGGGTGGTCCGAGCGGTAAAGTCGTTTTGAGCACCCTCTTCAACTACGATTCGAACAAGGTCTACTGGTTTATGCTGGGTGTTGCCTTGATTACAATAGTAATTTCAGAAGTATTCCAAAGAACCAGAATACACTTCGCCATTGACTCTATCAGGGCGGATGAGACCGTTGCTAAATCTCACGGAGTGAACATATACAAGTATTTGATATTCGTCTTTGTTGTAACTTCGATGATTCAGGGTGTGGTCGGCGCGACATACGCTCTGCAGTATGGCTTCGTTTTCCCCGAGAGCAGCTTTTCGGCTCATTATCTTCTCTTGCCGATAGCGATGGCCCTGGTTGGGGGAATCTACTCAACAATAGGTTCAGTAATTGGAGCGATAATTCTTGGGCTATCCTCTGAGTATCTTAAACTGATCATGCCGTACGGCCACCTGATAATCTACGGTGTGATTATTGTTGTGGTAGTCCTCTTCTTACCCAACGGTGTATATGGCGCAATCAAAGATGTTCTTGGTTTCAGAAAACGCCGTCTGGAGGAACGATAACATGAGTATACTCAAAGTTGAAAAAGTAACTAAGCGCTTTGGCGGGCTTGTAGCTGTAGATGATGTCACAATGGAGATTCGGCAGGGCGAGATTCTAGGGCTAATAGGTCCCAATGGCGCAGGAAAGACAACGCTTACAAATGTGATATCGGGACTACATACTGTGAGTGAAGGCAGAATATTCTTTGATGGTACGGATATTACTTTTCTGCCTACTCACAAGAGATGCCATTTGGGTATAGCCAGAACTTTCCAGATTGCGCGCCCCCTTAAGAATCTCACCGTAGCTGAAAATGTTATGGTTGGTGGGCTGTTCGGAAACGGAGAAAAGCTAAAGGATAGTCGAAAGAGCGCAATTAAGCTTTGCGAAACGATCGGTCTTGCTAAACCTAACGAAGTCCTTGATAAGATAACTGTCTTGGATATCAAGAAGATCGAAATCGCCAGAGCTATGGCAACAAAGCCAAAGCTTCTTTTTCTAGACGAGGTTATGTCGGGTTTGAATATGGATGAAACCAGAGAGATGATAGACACTGTAAGAAAGATTAGAGATACAGGTGTGACAATCTGCATAATAGAGCACGTCATGAGTGTAATTAGAGAGATTACTGAGAGAGTTATTGTGCTAGACAGAGGAGCAATTATCGCTGAAGGTCCATATAGTGAGGTTTCACAGCAACACAACGTGATCACCGCTTATTTGGGGGAGGATGCCTGATGCTTGAAGTCAAGAACGTAAACGTCTCATACGGGAGAATTCAGGTTGTAACGGACTTCTCTTTTTCCGTTGGAGAAGAAGCCGTTGGACTTTTCGGCCCCAATGGAGCGGGAAAGACCACCCTGATAAACTCAATCATTGGTTTGGTTAAACCTACGAGCGGAGAAATACTGTTTGAAGGGGAATCTCTCATCCCGTACGAAACCCATACGATAATAAGAAAAGGTATATCTGTAGTGCCTCAGGACGGTGAGCTCTTTCCTATTATGAACGTTCTCGAGAACCTGAAGATTGGAGCTGCCTACATCAAGGAGGCGAGAGATAGAATTGAAGAGAGGCTTGATTTTGTATTCAAGATCTTTCCGATTCTTAAGGAACGCGCTTATCAGCTGGCGGGAACTATGAGCGGAGGTCAGCAGAGAATGCTTGCAGTGGGCCGTGCTCTGATGGCGGTTCCTAGACTTCTGATTCTAGATGAGCCTTCAGTGGGACTCCAACCTTCTCTGGTTTCAGAGCTCTTTGAGAAACTCTTAGCCATAAAATCTGAAGGAGTCTCTATGATTCTCTCTGAGCAAAACGTTAGGCAGGGTCTGAAAGTAATCGACCGGGGTTACGTCATAGAGAACGGAACTCTTGCAATCGAGAGTACTGCGGAAGACCTTATGCATAATGAATATGTCAAGCGCTCTTATCTTGGTTTGTAGGGTAGACTAAGAGGCTTCTTAGAAGTGATTTGAAATGCGAGAGAAGCAGTTGGCAGTGGTTCTGATGACCTACCTGGTCTTCATGACAATCGGTTTTGAGAGAAATGCTTTTGCGCTGGAAGTTGGTGAAAGTGCTTCGATTGTGTTCAAAGATGTTAATACGAAAGATAATGATCGAGAAACCAACTTGCTAGACGGGAGGGAGTTATTCATGAAGAGGCAGATTGCTAAGAAGTACGTTAAAGTTGTCGACAAGAAGATCTTCTATCTTGAAACCGTGGATTCTGAAGGAATTCCAGTGGTCTTTGTCCATGGAAACTTCGCCTCGAGCAAATGGTTCGAGCCTTCTCTAGAGATTCTTCCGCGGAGATTCAAAGGTTATGCAATTGACTTGCCGAATTTCGGAAGGTCGGATAGGCTTGAAGAAGTAAGTATTGAAGATTACGCGAACTATGTTATTGATTTCATACTTGAGATGAAAGTTGACCGAGTAGTATTAGTCGGTCACTCTTTAGGTGGAGCGGTTGCTCAGAGCGTGGTTGTGAAGAGACCCGATCTGATCGACCGGGTTGTTCTTGTCGATCCGGCTCCGCCTGACGGACTTACTACACCTGAAGAGGCCTATCCATATCTTGAGATGTATAAGGGCAACAGAGACCTCCTGAAGAAGGCTCTTGTTGGGGTTATGCCGACAAGAGCGGAGGACGAGTTTCTAGAGGCTCTGGTTGAAGAGGCGCTCCTGATGGACGGAAGGTGTTTTGTCGAAAATGCCAGGGCTCTTGACAGATACGATTTTACTCAAGAGCTAAAAGGGACCGAAGTTCCCTTTCTGATCATCGTGGGAAAGCTAGATCAGATAATCTCAGAAGAGATGGCGAGGAGATTTGAAAGAGTCATTAAGAATGTGCAAGTAAAGGTCCTTGAAGAGTATGGACACAGTATTATCGTTGAGAACACGGAGCTGTTCATGGACTTGTTCATTGATTTCGTTGGTAAATGATTCTCTTTCAAATGATTACGGGGCCTCTGGCCCCGTTTGTTTGGAGTGAAAGTTCATAATCGATATTCATTCGGTCTTTTCCTTGAGTAGTCTGTCTAGTCTATCGCTGGCCAATCTCTTAATTTCGTCGGCCCTAACGGTGTATTTCACATGTTCACCATCATAGACACTCTCCAAAAGCCTTCACTTCTTCAGTTTTTCGAGGTGGTTGCTTAGATCTCCGGCGGAGATCTTCAGTTTCTTTGCAAGCCTAACTGGACGATGTGGCTCTCTGCTCAGTTCTCTCAAAATAGCAAGTCTCTCCTTGCTGGCAAGTGCGTCAGAAAAATCTATACACTCCAACGCTCGTCTTTTTCTCTGAATGGTACTTCTATTCTGTCATAGCCAAGAATGAAAAGATACCTGTCTTTATTGATCATCAAACTTGCCTGGTCGAGACCAAGAAAAGGAGAGACACTTAGTTCTAGAGTAGTGACTGTTTCAAGAACATCAAAAGACTGACAACATTTTGACTCTCAAGGTATGATGTCCCATCCTCTTCAACATGTCTTTCGAGCAATCTCAGATATTTACGGTTAGATTTCCTTACATCATCCCTGATCTTAATGAAAACATTTTCAGGAACCATTCAAATAGATATAAGATGTTATATTCTGCAGCAAACAAATAAGAGATCCTCTTTTGTCTGAGACGGGTTTTCAAGCAGTTCAAAGAGATTTGCTTTCTGAACAGATGGTTTTTTTCTGTGTCTTCATTCTTTCCCTCTGTTAGAATTGTCATGCAATAAGGTTGAATTGTTCTCAAACAGTGAAATAAGAACTATCAGAGGATACCAACAGTGAAACTCTTTCTTTTTTTTGCGGCAATAAATAAATTAGGAAAAGACAAGTTAAGAGTGATATTCCTTAACAACCGCCTGTAAATGCTCCTGTTGAGATTTATTCTAATCTGTATTAGGTAGTAAGCTAGAGTAGAAAGGGGGATTTCGCCTTGGTGGGAAAGAAGCTGGATTCAGAAAACATTGGAAGATCTAATAGAAAGCTGATTCTTCATTTGTTGAGGAAGAGTCCTGTCACAACTAGACGAGACCTTGCAACTGCATCGGGTCTGAACCCCAGTACCATAACAAAAATAATAAAGGACTTTTTGTCTGTTGGGCTCTGTGAAGAAGTAAGTGCGGAAGAGACCGGTCGTATTGGAAGAAAGGCCATCGTTCTTCGCCTCAACAGAAAGGCCTTCATGTCTATTGTAATAGATATTGGCGTCGAAGAGACTACAGTAGGTAAAGGATTCTTCGATGGGTCTGTTTCGGTCATGAGCAAATTCAGAACACCTCCCGATTTCTATGAGTTCATGAAAATCCTTGCCGAGAAGGCTTCGGTAATTTCCAAAAATATCCCTAAGTATAGATTTCTCGGTTACTCCGTATCAGTCCCTGGAATTGTCGATGTTGAGAACTCAAGAATAGTATACGTTCCTCATCTGAACTGGAAGGATCTTGTGCTCAAAGAAAGGCTATCCAGACGCTACCCTGTATTTCTTGACAATGAAGCAAATCTCTCTTTGATTGCAGAGAAGTGGAATAACCCCGCTCTTGCAAATGCAGGAGATATCGTTTTTGTATATGTGTCAGAGGGAATCGGTTGCGGGATAATGTTCGACGGGCAGATTTATAGAGGCCGGGACTACTCTGCGGGCGAATTGGGGCACATGACGGTTCAGACAGATGGGAAGCAATGTTATTGTGGAAACTTTGGTTGCTGGGAGACTATAGCTTCTACCGAAGCAATAGTTGGTCGGGCAGAAGAGATGGGATTTGCTCTGAGAGGAAGTAGTAACAACGAGAAGTATCTAGGTGTGTTGAGTTCGTCAGATCCAGAATATAAGTACCTTCTTGAGGAGGTTGAAAGAAGCCTGGGTGTAGGGATAATCAACATAGTTAATTCACTTGATCCCGAAGTTGTCGTTTTGGGCGGCGTCGCGTCAATGCTTCCCGAAAGATCTTTGCGCAACCTTGTTGATCTGGTCAATTCAAGGGTTCTATACGCCACCGGACAGAACATAAGAGTCATAAGAAGCGTACTTCACGAAAAGGGTAGAGCAAGTTCTAAGATGATTGGGGCGGCTCTTCACATAATTGATAAGAAGACCATCGATTTTGTTTAAAGGAGTACGACTATGAGCATTTTCTTAGGAATAGACATAGGAACAAACTCTGTGAAGGGAATAGCGGTCGACGAAAACGGGAGGATTATCGCTTCTTCCACGGAGGAGATCTCAATGGAGACGCCGAGGCCGGGCTGGGCTCAACAGAACCCCGAGATCTGGTGGAATGCAGCCGAAGTCGTCTTAAAGGATCTAGTTCAAAGCAACAGAGTTATTCCCGATGCGATATCAATCAGCGGACAGATGCATTCATTTGTCGCATTAGATGAAGATGGAGACGTTGTGTATCCGGCGATTCTCTGGTGTGATCAGAGAACTGAAAGACAGTGTGAAACAATTACCGAGTTGTATGGCGGGGAGAAAAAGATCGTTGAGAGATTTGGAAATCCTGTGTTGACAGGGTTCACGCTTCCCAAGATCCTCTGGCTTGCAGAAAACGAGCCCGATAAGTTCAGGAAGATACGTAAGTGGATGTTGCCAAAGGACTACATAGTCTTCAAACTCACGGAAAGATCTGTGACTGATTTCTCAGATGCTTCCGGTACTTCTATGCTCGATCTTGAAGGCGGCTTCGACAGAAGTATTATGAAGATCGTAGGTATTGAGGAGTCAGCAAGTCCGGAGTTGATCGAATCGGCCAAGATAGCGGGAACGGTAACAAGCGCTTCGCTTCCTGAGCTGAGAAACGTTCCCGTTGTAGTAGGTGGTGCCGACAACGCGGCATCGGCTTACGGATGCGGTGTCGAGAATCCGGGTGACGCAATGGTCAGTATCGGTACCTCTGGAACTGTTGTTGCACTGACTAGGAAGGGAAGACCCGACCCCAAAGGTGCGGTTCATCTCTTCCGGCATGTTACCGGCAATGACTTCTATCATATGGCCGTGATCTTGTCCGCGACAAACTCCTTAAACTGGTTCAAAGAGAGGTTTGGTGCGGGCCTCTCTTTCGATGCTTTGGAGAATCTAGTAAAAAATGCGCCAGCGGGTTCGAACGGAGTTGTGTTTCTTCCATACCTGAACGGCGATCGGACTCCTCATCGTGATCCGAATGCAAGAGGTACCATATTCGGCTTGTCATCCTTCCACAGCAAGGGGGATATTTTCAGAAGCATCTACGAGGGTGTGGTTTATGCCTTGAGAGAAGGGGCTGAGCTGATTGAGGGCCTAGGGTCAGACATGAATGATGTGAGAATCGTCGGGGGAGGTTCGAGAAGCGATACTTGGTGCCAGATAGTGGCAGATAACCTTGGGAAGACGATTTGGCTTCCCGAAGTCGATGAAGGTCCCGCGTACGGTTCTGCTCGCCTTGCTTCTAAGGCATTGGGTCTGGATTCTTCATCGTGGATAAAGATGAAGAGAGAATACAGACCAAACGAAAACGCGAAGAGTGTATACGACAGGGTATTCAGGATATACAAGGATCTATATATTAGCATGAAAGAACGTTTCGGAGAGATTAGCCGCTTGCAGCAGGAAATTGTCAACTGAAAGGAGGGACTGCAATGAGCATTTTCGACAAGATAGAGAGAATTCAGTACAAAGGGCCGGATAATCGCGACCCGCTTGCGTTCAGTTTCTACAACCCTGAAGAGACAATCATGGGGACCACTATGAGAGAGTATCTGAGATTTGCTGTGGCTTTCTGGCATACCTTCAAGGGTGATGGACTAGACATGTTCGGTCAGCCGACAGCGAGAAGAAGCTGGGACAGCGTTAAGGATCCTATGACTCTGGCAAAGCTTAAGGTCGATGCAGCGTTTGAGTTCTGCGAAAAGCTAAGCATTGACTACTTCTGTTTTCATGATCGAGATATTGCCCCTGAGGGAAATACTCTGCGGCAGACAAACAACAATCTCGATGAGATAGTGAGACATATTTCCGATCATCTAAAAACAAGCAACGTCGGAATACTTTGGGGAACGGCAAACTTGTTTGCGCACCCGAGATTCATGCATGGGGCTGCCACATCTTGCGATGCGGATGTCTATGCCTATGCTGCTGCTCAGGTGAAGAAAGCGATTGAAGTTACAAAAGAGCTGGGCGGTAAAAACTACGTATTCTGGGGAGGAAGAGAAGGGTATGAGACTCTTCTTAACACCAATATGAGTCTAGAGATAGAAAATCTTGCCAGATTCTTTCACATGGCTGTAGATTATGCGAAGGAAATCGGGTTCGAAGGCCAATTCCTGATAGAACCGAAACCCATGGAACCTACGAAGCACCAGTACGATTTCGACGTGGCAAATGCATTGTCTTTCCTGAGAAAGTACGGTCTTGAAGAGCACTTCAAGTTCAATGTTGAGGCCAATCACGCAACCCTTGCCGGACATGACTTTCAGCATGAACTGAGATTTGCCAGGATCAATGGTCTTCTTGGAAGTGTTGATGCAAACCAGGGAGACTTGCTTCTAGGATGGGATACGGACCAGTTTCCGACAGATGTCTACTCCACAACACTAGGAATGTACGAGATAATCAAGAACGGGGGTCTCAATCCCGGTGGTTTGAACTTCGATGCTAAAGTGAGAAGGGGTTCTTATGAAGAGAAAGATCTCTTTTCAAGCCATATAGCTGGTATGGATACATTCGCTCTGGGACTGAAGGCCGCCGCCAAACTCTTGCAGGAGGGCACGCTGGAAGACCTCTTGAAAGAAAGATACAGAAGCTTCGATTCAGGAATAGGAAAGGAGATTGAAGAAGGTAGAGCCAGCTTCAAGTCGCTTGAAGAATACATCATAGATAAAGAGAGTCCCCTTCCGGAGCCTTCTAGACAGGAGTATCTCGAAAGATTAGTCAACTGGTCGATCGTTTCTGCAGGTAGATAATTGGAGAACTCCTTAGCAATCTTGGAGAGCAGCTGCTTGAGGCTGCTCTCCTTTCGGAATGTAGAGGAACCCGCTGAGTTTCTAGAGATGTCAGTGCGCGTTGCTCTAGATCCGAATTTCAGTTCTATAAAAGGTTCACGCGTGAGAATGATTCGCGGGCGTTGACGTGAATCAGCCGGCGCAAGCAAGCATACACAAAGTACTTTTAAATGCCCACAGATTCTGTCAAAGAGGAAAACCGCAACAGCCACATCTTTTGTGTTTCGATTAGTTCAGCTCTTCTTAGGTTGAAACTCATATCTTCGTCTTTCCGTAATCTCGGCAGATGCGGATCTTCCAACCATTCCAGATCGACGTTGATACAGGCAGTTTAGCAAGCGAAATGCCAACAAAGCTCTCACGAGAAAGTACAGAACAAGCGCCTTGCTTAGGAAGTATAACTGCCTCTTTGTGATAGTTTTGTCATCACACACTCGCGATAACTCCATGCAGAATTTACTTGTGAAGGATTGATTTGCGCTGCTAGAGGTGAGAAGATTTCTCCAGCGTGTCTGGAGGAGGAACGTCATTGATAATCGATCTGTCGTTCAAAGACTTATATGGAAAGGCACTCGAAGTACAGGAGCTATTTGATTCAGTTGAAGAGCTAACAAATCAAATCCGGATCGAAACCGGTTTAAGATGCCCCCCTTCCTGCAGAGAATGCTGTAGAACTCGCGGCGATGCTATTCAGGTAACAATCACCGAATTTCTTCCGCTTTCTTTGAAACTCTGGAATGAGGGTAGAGCCGAGCTGTTTCTTTCGACATTGGAGACCGTTTTGGACGACGATAGTTGTATTCTTTTTGAGAGCTCACCAGAATTGAGCAAGGAAGGCGGATGCACAGAATACAGATACAGGCCACTGCTATGCAGGATGTTTGGTTTTTCAGGTGTAATGGACAAGTTCGGTAAGGTAGTTCCGGCGATATGCAGGCTTTTGAAGACAAACTGTCCAGAATGTGTCAGCAAGCTACTTGAAAGGATTTCTGAAGGGTCGCGAATTCCAGTATTTTCCGAGTTCTCCAGTCGTATTCAGGGAGTTGATCCGTATATGGGAACAAGGACTTATTCAATTAACGTGGCTCTGAGAAGAGCGCTTGAGTATGTGGGCATGAGAGTTGACTACACGACAAAAGGTTTCGACAGAACGGCGTAAGTTCGTATTAGGGTCCCGATTTGAGTATCATAAACTAAGCTCTGGTAGTAGAATTCTTCTAAGAAGTCTTTGCGTTTGAGACTCAAAGAAAGAGGAGGCGCACGTATGAAAAGACTGTTCATTATGTTTGTGATGATTCTTGTTGCTGCTACCCTTTCTGCTCAGCTCGGATTGAGGACCCTTACTCCCGAGCCTACAGAAACCATCGAAGCTACTGATTTGGAGGCGGTTCCTCCCGCTCCGGAAGGGTTGCCTGCTCTTACTCTAAGAACTGTAGATTCACTACTGGTAACCTTCAGAGAAGGGTGGAAAGGCCCGGATGATCCTGCGTGGAAGACCGAGACAATTGGCACTTCGAAAATAATGATACCCGATAGTTACTCGATCTTCCAGGAGAAGATGGGTTTGAACTACGACGCTCAAATCTTCGATGAAGACAACGCTTTGTTCGGTAGGCTCTTCTTCTATCAGCTTGAGTCTTATGAGCGTGAAGAGTTGGTTGAGGCGGTGGTCGCTTCTCTTTATGGCGAGAGCGCTTCGACTGACAGGGCATATGAAGAGACAGTAGAACTTGAGAGCGGGCTCGTTGCTTATCTTGCATCATTAAAGGTGAGACCGGAAGCAGAGTATCCATTCATTGCCGTGTACTATCCATCTGAGGAACTGGATGTGACGGAACCGGGACCGGTAACGATGTTCGTTTTCGAGCTCGCGAATTACCAAGGTTCGGAACTCGAAATGGCGAAGGAAATCATTTCCAAAATCGTTGGAAGCTTTATCGATGTGGAAGAAGAATTGGAAGAAGAAGTAGTTGTTCCTGAATTGGAAAAGAGTGAACATACAGATCTTTTCGTCAAGATGATCGACTCACTTCTCAAAGAAGATGATATTGATATCAATATTGATGACTGGCTAGAGGTTGAAGGCGACTATTTCGGATTCTTGATGCCGCCAGAATTCTCAGTGCAGTTTTACCTTTCCGACTATTTTGAGGTGGCCGATTTAGGATTGCGTGGAACTATTGTCGGCAAGCTTTTTGTCGGTGAGACAGACGAACCTGCAAGTACTGAAGGCGTACTTAGTGAGCTTGTTTATGAGTATCTTGGTGGATTTGGTAATTTCGAGGTAGTTGATAGCTATTCAGGAAATATCGGTCGGGAGTCAACAGTAAACGTTTTCGCTCTGGACTTCTCTGGACAACTCTGCTGGATAGCACTGTTCTCCGAATCGGTTGATGCCGAAGTGTTCGGTCCAGGAGAGTACTTTGCTTTGGTTGGACTGGCCGATTCGCAGGATGCAGAAAACTGGGCTAAATGGTACACCGGAATTCTCGCAACGCTAGACTTCTAGTTCGTTTGCAAATGACGATTCGACAGGCGCACCTGAGAAGGGGCGCCTGTCTTTTTGGTTTACTTTCAAGGGAAGTTAGTCAGTTACTGGTCAGTTTTCTCGGCAGTTTCTTTCTCTTCGGTGTCGAAAAGCCACTGTAGGAATTGTAAAAAACCGCTTCCGGCAGACTTTATAGCGCTCTTAAGAGCATCCGCAGCTGTACTTGCTTCTTTTCCGTAAACTGTAATTCCAGAAGAGTTCTTAGTGTGATCCTCAAAGGATGCTAGGTTCTCTTTCAGATAGTTAGTGAGAGACCTCTCTTCCTGAAGCTCTCTCCTAAGCTGTTCGTTCTCCTCTTGAAGGGTGTGAACTCTTTCTCGAAGTTCGGATACTTCTTCGGAGAGAGAACTTTTGGAGTCCGCTTTTCCTGTAGCCCTGTGCGCGGCTTCAACAACTGTCAGACCTTGCGAAGTGAAACCGGGCATCTTCTTGACGACTTCAACCACTTCCTCATTGACTTCATCAATCAGTCCTTCTTCAATGAGGACCTTAACGTAGTTCCTCACCGTTTCGTATTTTATTCCACTTGCTTCAGAGAGTTCTTTGAAATTCACCTTAGGTCCCCCCAACAGAAGCGTCTTTGTTTTCATACTCAGTATATCAGAATTGGGAAGATAGAGCGGAGTGTTGTTGAGTTTGAGCGTTTGACGATATCCTTTTGCCAGTAATTTGATATGATTAGCATAGGTCAAAGAGCAAAGCGAGGAGAGAAGCATGAAAAAAGCATTACTGATTTTCATTTCAACCTTTGTCGTACTTACTGCACTATCAGCAGTCTTCATGGAAGAGGAATTGACTGCAGAACAATTCGGTTTCGTTGGAGATCTGAAGAGTGTCAGAGTCGAAATCGCCAGGTTAGGTGCCCAGTTACTGGTTTCGGAACCCGAGACGCTTTCTTTTAGCGAGTCGGGTTTGCTGATCGCCAGTGAAAGAAGTAGTATGAAGATCATCTACGTTTATGACGAGTTTGACAGGCTCGTCAGGAAGGAATTCATAGACGATGAAGGTGAGGTCTTCCAGACGGTTGAAGTCATCTATGACGATGAATTCTATGAAGCCATTGCCTTTGACGGCACTGGGAATGAACTTGAGAGAACTCGTTACTGGTTGGATTTGGTCGAAAGAACGCTTTCCTTTTCCATATCAACGGAAACAGGGTCTTCAACTAACACTCTCTACTTCGACGACAGCGGAAGAAAGACAAAGAGTTATTCCATTGTTAGAGAGAGCGTTGAAGACCTTGGTACGGATGTGAATATAGTCGTTGAGAGTAGATTCACTTATGATCTGAACGGATTTCTCAAGAGCGAGACTACCATAGTAAGAATCAGAAAAGAAGGCATGGAACACGCCACTGAATACCGAACGAGGGTTGACATACTTCTGAGAGACGAAAACGGCAACCCCGCCCGTGAGCTTAGAAGAACGGAATTTCAAGATGGCTCCAATCCTCCTGAGGAGTTCATTTACTCAAGAGAGTTCATATACTATTGATTCGGATGATGTGTAACATATGTTACCGATACAGCCCTCACAGCGGATGTAAGATAGTTATGATAGCGAAGGAGGGATTCACTTGTTCTGTTTTCAGTGTTCAGAAACGATGAAGGGAACAGGGTGCACCGTCAAAGGTGTTTGTGGAAAAGAGCCGGAAGTGGCAAATCTTCAAGATCTTCTCATCTGGATTCTAAAAGGAACTTCGTTTTGGGGAGTGAAAGCGAGAGAAGTCGGGATAAACGATTCCGACACAGGCCTCCACATCGCTGAAGGACTGTTCACAACAATAACAAATGTCGACTTCGATTCTGTGAGCCTTGGTAAGAAGATCGATAAGGCTCTGGCCGCAAGAGACAGGATCGAAGTGATGTTCAGAGAATCATTCAAGAGAGTACATGGTAAGGAGTTTGACGGAGAAGTTCCAGAAGCCTGCACCTGGAGAGTCTCCGGTGGGCTTGATGTTTACGAAATGAAAGGTGCCGAAGTTGGCGTTATGGATACAAGAGATGAAGACATCCGCTCACTCAGGGAGCTTCTTACTTACGGACTTAAGGGAATCGCCGCTTACACTGATCACGCGTACATTTTGAAACACTCGGAAAGTTCGATCCTTGATTTTCTTCAGGAAGGAATGGCGGCCTGTCTCGACGATTCGCTAAGTGTCGACGACTATGTGTCCCTTGTTTTAAGAGCAGGAGAGTATGCGGTGAAGGCTATGGCCTTGCTGGATGAAGCGAATACGACAAGCTACGGAAATCCCGAAATAACTTCCGTATATACGGGAAAACTTGAGGGACCTGGAATTCTGGTGAGCGGACATGATCTCCTGGATCTCGAAGAGCTCCTGAAGCAGACCGAAGGAAAGGGAATAAACATCTACACTCATGGCGAAATGCTCCCTGCAAATGCCTATCCGAACCTTAAGAAGTTCAATCACCTAAAGGGGAATTTCGGTACATCCTGGTACAATCAGCAGAAGGAATTTGAAGAGTTTGGAGGTCCTATTCTAATGACCACGAACTGCATTCAGAAACCGAGGGACTCTTACAAGGAGAGAATATTCACAACGGGCCTTGTCGGTTGGCCGGGCGTTGCACATATCCCTAACAGGATGGATGGTAAGCAGAAGGACTTTTCGCGGATCATAGAAGAGGCTCTCAAAATCGGTGATATAGGTGCCAGACCAGGTAAGACTATTGTTGTGGGTCTTGCTCATGATCAGCTTTCCAAAGTGTCGGATAAGATAATCGACGCGGTCAAGTCGGGGGCGATAAAGAAATTCGTGGTAATGGGTGGCTGTGACGGTCACTCGAAAGAACGCGAGTATTATACTGAACTCGCCGAGAAACTGCCTGACAATATGGTTATCCTGACTGCAGGTTGTGCAAAGTACAGATATAATATGCTTGATCTTGGCGATATCGGTGGTATACCGAGAGTTGTAGATGCGGGCCAGTGTAATGACTCGTACTCACTAGTGGTGACGGCTCTCAAGCTCAAAGATGCCTTTGGACTTGATGACATAAACGATCTGCCGATAGAGTACGATATCGCGTGGTATGAGCAGAAGGCGGTTGCCGTTCTTCTCGCACTTCTCTACATGGGAGTGAAGGGAATACGTCTTGGACCGATTCTTCCCGCATTCGTATCACCTAACGTTCTCAAGGTTCTTGTGGATAACTTCGATATAAAACCAATTACGACGGCGGAAGAGGATCTCAAAGCTATTGTTGGTTAGTCTGTGGCAAGATAAAGAAGAACCATCCATAACAAGTCTTGAGTAAGATTAGGCTCAATATCTCCCAAGCCGGGCGCCGCTAAGTGCCCGGCTTTGTCGGATCCAACGAAGTGTGGGACGGAACCGATCACCTTGGTAACTTGGGTCTCCCCCCCGAGCCACTCTTGTCCTATGGAAACATGATGTCAATTAAGGGAGTATGTTTATTATTCCCAGAACAAGCGCTGCAAGCGACGAGATAACAGCTACCGTCAACCAGATATTATTCGTCCTTTTCAGTGATGCGATCTCGCGCGCTGTTTCTTCTCCAACTCGCTTAACTGCCTCTTCAGTTATTTCAGTGATCTCATCCCTGGTAACAATTACCGCCGTCAGTTCCGATGACAGACTCCTGAGTTCCTGCGCGGTTGCGGCTAGCTCTTCCTTCGTTTTGGATAGATCATTCTGGAGCCGTTGAATTGCCTTCAGATTACTATCTATTGCAGCAACCGAGCCATCAAAATTCCCCTTCATACTGTCGAGATCTACGGATACAACTCCCAGAGATTCTTCGAGAAGTTCTATCGAACGATCAAGGTCAACCAAAAGGGTTCTTACGTCCGAGAGCTCAGAGTTTAGTTCTCCAATACTCCCGGTCAACTCATCGTATGCTTCTCCAAAAGCCTCTATAGATACTCCTGCAGGCGGAATCGATTCTCCGAGACTTATCAAATCTGAGTTGAATCTCACGAATCCCCTAGACAAACTGTCGACTATTCCGCGGAGCTCAAGTATCTCGGTTTCGAGTTCAGCGAAGTTTATTGCTCCGGTTCCAAATACACCGATTTCGAGATCTTCAATCTTTTCCTCAAGAACCTCCAAAGTACCTTCGATTGAAGAACGATGTTCCTCGAGAGTATCAATTCTATTAGAGAGAGTTTTGGCAGTTGATTCTGAAGCGGTTAGTCTAGCTCTTATCTCTTCTAGAGCAGCTAGCGACAGTTCAGTAGCCGATACTCTCTCTTCGATATACAAGAGAGTCTCAGATAATGAACTAACTCTTTCCATCTGAGCTAGAGAAATCTCTGAAACGTATTTTGACAATCCATCGAGTTCCAAAGCCACTTCATTCAGAAGCTCACTATTATTCAGGATGGCTTCGGTGTTGGACTCAAACATTGTTTCAACAACCTCAAATCGATTATCCAGAATATCCAACTCGATTACTAGTCTTTCGTGGATTGATTCTATTTCGCCCGAGTGTTTTTCAACAGAGTTTTCCAGCTCTTCAAATCCATATTTCATTGCTGACAAGACTTCGGAGATCTCATCAATTTTCTCGTTTATGGATAGAATAACTGCAGAGTCGGTCTGTTCTGCTGCAGAGGCTCTCACATCCTCAATCGAGTCCTGAAGGCTATTCACTCTGTCGTTAAGATGGCTTTGTGATGCTGCAAGCGTTTCTATTCTAGAAATCTCGTCACTCCATTCTACAAGTGATAAATAGAGTCGTTCGAGCGAATCACTGAGTTCTTCGAACTCAATTCTAAGCACAGGATTATCGACAACCGCATCTTCGAGAGAAACAAGCCTGTTTTCTATCGATACTGCGAATTCTTCAATGTCGAAAGCTCCCCTGTCAACCGCTGCTTTGTATTCTGCCAGCGCGACTTGAGTATCCAGAAATAATGTGTTTAGCCTCCTGAACTGTAGGTTCAGTCCTTCGACGTTGTCCTGAAGGAAGTTGAGTCTGTCGTTAAGATCGGCCATGCCTTCAACTATTGAATCGTAATCATATGTCTCCTGGACGTCAACTACCGGCGTTGTTTCATCAAGGGTTACGGGTGCCATCTCGACTATCTTTCCAGGTTCTGTGGTCTTCACTCTCCACGGGAGAAGAATCTGTTGTATTCTTATGTCCATAAAGTAGTCCTGAACTTCTGATTTTGAAGTCAATACCAGAACTCCACCAGATGGAAGGGAAAAGGGTAACTGCAAGGGCACGGAGAGATCTTCAACTTTGTAGATTTGATAAGGGACTCTCTCTTCGCTTTCGCTGTCAATTATCGCAACGTTGTTCACTTCTAAGTCCATCACTCTCGTAGATCTGATGATTAGTATGCCCAGCAGATTCTGATCGGCGATAACCTTTGATTCGGAGTCGGTAGCAGCATAAGCAGGAACGAATCTCGCATCAAAGCCAGCTCCAGAGAATGAAACGAAGTCATCACTCCTTGACAAGAGACTGTTGAACAACTCATCATATTCTTGGGCCAGGGTAACTACCGAGATCAAGACAATTAGAAAGATAAGAACTTTTTTCATAAGCATACCTCCTGCCAGACGGCCGCTTGGCCAGCGAATTCCTTCAAACAGACTGTACTTCCATTTGCTTCGGGACCCAATGTGTTTCACTTCCCTATAATGTTAAGTATAACAACGTGAGCCATATAATTCAGCACTCTACTAATCGAAACTTCCAAACACACACAGTCTATCAGAGACAAACACCCTAAGAAACAGCTAATTTTCGAGCATATTTCGGTTTGAAGTACTGATATTTTTTCACACGTCACCACTGTCTGCATTTTACCATTGCCACCAAATGATTAACCAAGCCTCTTTCACCTGTGATATACTGTCAGTGAGATTTTCAGCGGAGTGTGTCGCTCTTGAATAAACAACCAGCAGAATTTGCACTAAGCGGCGAACGTATCGTCTGGATTGATGTTGCCAGGGGTTTTCTTATGGCACTGGTGATTATGTATCACACTCTCCCCCCTCAGTTAGTTGCTAATCTAATAAACCCGGCGGCCTGCACCTTCTTCTTTCTTTCCGGTCTTTTCTCAAAGGAACTGCCAATTAGGAAGGGCGTAAAGAAGAGGCTTAAGCAGCTAATGGTGCCTTACTACACAATGGCCGGGTTCAACATACTAATCTGGCTGATCGTCAAACTGCTGGTGACGCGAGAAGAACTAAATTTCTCCATTGGCTCAGTTTTGGTGAATGTTCTGACCGTTCGTACTGCCGTGGGGATAATTCCACTGAACATCATTCCATTATGGTTTGTTCCTGCCGTTTTCGTCACGGAGATCTACTATTCAGTTCTGAAGAAGCTGAATATTCTACCGATTGGAATTGTTCTGGGTTTCGTGTCGATGTTCTTCTTCTACGGGGCTCTGCCCTTCAAAATTGATGTTGCGCTTGCCGTGCTTCCATATTTTGCCGTTGGTAAAGTGGTGAAGTCATTGGGACTTTCTTCAAAAAGAATCCCTGTTCTCCTTACGGTAACTGCATGTGCATTATTCGTTTCAACAGCTGCTTTTTCTAACGAAGTCTATCTGATGGAAGACTACTTCGGCTCGTCACCTCTTCTATACGTAATTGCTGCACTGGTTGGGATAATAGCTGTATGCGGTCTAGCTCAGATTCTTGAGAAGGTCAAGCTTGCGAGGTCTATCCTCTCTCTCTTTGGCAAACATACTCTTTTCATACTAGGTTATCACATAGCCGCAGGTTTTCTCGTCTATCCCATATTCGATGTGTTCGGGAATCCGATTGAGATCATGCAAAGGTTTTGGTATATATACTGGTTTATGAACATGGCTCTGATCTATCTGATGATCAGATTAATCCCCAAACCGGCTATGATGATTATGTCAGGCACCTTCCTCGTGAAACGCAGGAGTCTTTCCACAGAATTAGTTTAGTGAGAATGATGAGATGAATTGCTTCAGAGTATGCGAAGAGTCAGTTTCGACTTGCAATTTTCGAGACTTATTTGATAACACACAGCGGGACGCTGTGCACATCAGATTCCGTTGTAGAAGACGGGAAAGTTCATGTTCCTTTAAGGGCTATTTCCTTTAGTTTGTTCAGTCTGAATGATAACAGATGATCGCTGGGAATGCTTTATAAATTAAAGAGATTCTCCACCAAACGGAATCCACTCGTAGCGAATGACATTCCGGTGACTGTTGTTCTGTTATTCCTAGCCAATAACTAGCCTATTGGAGGTCGAGCTTTCAGAGAATCTGAGAGTGCTGTCAAAGAGAGTCCTGTTTAGAAAAGGTGATTCTAGCTCTTATACTATTTGTTGATCCAACAGTAAAACTTTACTCTGCATATCGCCCTCTGTCCGGTGACTATCAAAAAATGGTATCATCCTATTTGAAGGCGTGTTTCGGGAGGGATTCCTATGACTGCGTTACTGATCATTATTGCTGTTTTGTTAGGCTATGTTGCTTATAGGCTTATCCTGAGAGAGGGGGGTATATTCCTTGGACCTTATGAGTTTAAGTTCAGGAAAGACCCTGGTCCCGACGAGTTTCTACAACGTTTGAAAGAGCTTCAGCAGGGGAAACAAGATTTCGAGAGTAGGTTGGTGTTGAGTGCAGCCACCAGTAAGTTTCCTAATAACATTGAGTTTTTCAGGCTTGCAATGGACAAAGTCTTCACAGATCTCAAGACGGCCCAGACAGAGAAAGAAGTAGAAGAAATATTCACGCGTGGGGAAAGCCTCATAAAGGAATTTGGAGCGGCTTCCGGCACAGACTCCATATCGCTTCTAACTGAGTATTCGAAGCGACTGGTACAGGCACAGGAAGAGTTTTACTCTTTAAGAAAGGAAAGAGATCTTGAGATCGAGAGAAGACAGCGGGAGAGAAATGAAGCGATTTTGAAAGAGCTCGAGAACATTCTGGAAGGTATCAGAGCGTCAAATGATGAGATGGCCATAAGGGATGCTATGAACAATGCCGCAAGACTTGAAACGGGTATGGACCTCTCGCTGGTCGATGAAAGCCAGAATGAAAGATACAGAGATGTGAAAAACGGCTTCTACAAAATGGCTGAAGAAAAGGTTGAGTCTCTGAGAAGTGCAAGGTACTCCAGATACAACAGAAAAGCGATAGAGAGGTTGAAGAAGCTCCTTGATGAGTTCACTGAGAATGAGAAGGAACTTTCCAGAAGCGGGAGTTCACTCCCTGTAACCTTGAAAGAATACATTGGAACACTGAACACCTCTTATTTCGATGGTCCAACTATGCAGTACTTCAATTACGTCTACGGTTATATTTTCTCGTTGATAGATGAAGATCTGAAGTTTGAAGTAACTAGAATCATGGCCGAGACGGAAAAGGATACTCTTGATATATGAGCGGTGAGAAGAGGATTCGGCTCAAGAGTACTGGAATCCAGCCTCGCTTCGATTTCCAGATGGAAAGGAAAGGTCAGATCCCCGAAAAAGACGATCTTAAAGGCGCGCTCGAGATTTTCGACAGCTCTCTTCCTCTTAAGAGAGCAAACGAATATTCAGTTGAGAGCTTGGTCTCGCTGTCAAGTATAAGAAAGATATATGAAAACCTGGAAAAGAAGCTCGAGATGCAGAAGAGAAGTTTGGAGCCTCACAGTGTAGTTATGAAAGAGGAAGAAGTGACTCTCGTTGAGATAATTCTTAAAGAGACTCCGCTGAAGCAATGGTACACGACCGGAAAGACACTTGGAAGTCTGGCTTCGATTGGAGCAAAAGTCGCTCTTCAACTCCTAAAAAACAAGAAGGACGAAAGGATTTTCAATAGGCTCCGCCTGCTTGAAATAGAGGTGATTCATCGAAAACTGGAAGAGAACACCTAACCTTTATTGACTTCTATAAAGCCTTCAATAGCTCTACCAATCTTAAGACGACAGCCTCCTTGTTGAGAGAGAAATACATCATTTGATTCATCTTCTCCACGCTGACCATACCTGCTTCACGTAAGATGTCGATGTGCTCTCCAATCTCGAAATTAGAAAGATCTAACGCTCTTGCGAGCTCATGTCCGGAAGATTGGCCCATCGATAGATGCCTAATTATGGCGAGTCTTTTCTCATGAGCAAGAGCATCAAAAGTATCGGCAGACGTTTCCAGCTGATTCTTGGGAGTGGTCATTACCTCTCTGAAGCGGAATCCCACAGTATACATATCTTCCTTTACAAAAAGTATTGCTGCGTTTGAGACCAGGAATTCGGAGAAGTAGCTGGGACAAATCACAGCTCTTTCGAGTTCTTCATAACTCGTATAGTCGATGTTCTTTATGAGTGTCTTCAGAAACTTAATGCCGGAAGCTTCAATCTCTTTCTTCAGATCAGTTGCTACTTTTGGAAGCGTCCTTTCGAGCTTTGGTTCTATCACAGAAAATGAGTTTTCGTAAAACCACTCAAACAAGTAAATGAAGTCGTCTTTGGCCTTCTCCGGACCAGAAAGCATCTCGAAGAGAACGGCTTTTCTTTCCGGAGAGAATGACATGTCTTTCGAGACAAAGAGAAGCATTTCATTGTCGTTTTCAATTATTCCTTCGAAGGTGTTAATATCTACCGCGCCTTTTCTCGGACCGTAACCGGAATAAATGAAATGAGCAAAACCCTTTCGGGCATTTCTCTTAAGTGTTCAATTAGCTGTCTTGCATTTTTGAGGCTGCTGTGCGTAATATCCGGAAGAAAGCACATTCCAAAAAAAAGTCTCCCAAGCAAAGAACTCCTTTAGCTACTCAAGTATGTCCGGAGTGAGAATACTCTTTGTTTCGGAAACCCAGTTTTGAATATCCCTATTTGGTTCAAACTTGCCCTTATAGAGTGAAGACTCAAACAACTCATGAAATCTCTCGTTGTTATTCAATCTGAACAAACCATGGAGAAGATCGCAGGCTGTGCTGGAGCAAACTTCCACTTTGTTGTCAATCCAGTTCAAAACTTACCACCCCCCAAGACTCACATTAACGCGAATAGTCTATCACTATAAAGCGAAGAACAACATGAATCTCATTGATAAATGGATGTCTCTTTCTGTCCAAGCACTTGCAACACGATTCTATCAGAATGAACTACAGTATGAGCAGACTGACCGCCATGACCGCCATTCCGGCTATTAATCCCGATATGGAGAGATGGTGTTCTCCATACTTCTCTGCCGAAGGAAGGAGTTCATCTAGAGATATGTAAACCATTATCCCTGCAACTCCGGCAAAGACAATCCCGAATGCAATGTCGGTGAAAAGGATATTTATCAGCGCAAATCCGATCAAAGCGCCAGCCGGTTCTGCCAGACCCGAAAGAAATGAATACATGAAAGCCTTCTTCCTGCTTCCCGTTGCGTGATATATCGGAACAGCCACAGCGATCCCTTCAGGGACATTGTGGATTGCTATCGCAACCGCAATAGGTACCCCAAGCGACGGATCCTTCATGGCAGCAAGGAATGTTGCGAGCCCTTCAGGAAAGTTGTGGACAGCAATGGCAAACGCAGTGAAAAGCCCCATTCTCAAGAGAGTTTTGTTTTTGGCTTGCATTTCATCTACGTCTCTCATTTCGTGAGGATTCTCTGCGGAAGGTACAAGGAAGTCGATCAGGGCAATAATGCCTATACCTCCGAAGAAAGCGATTACATTAATCCAGTCGCTTATGCCACTTCCCACAGACTTCTGGAGAGATTCACCGCTCTTTACAAAGATCTCGACGAAGGATACGTATATCATTATACCGGCGGAGAAGCCAAGCGAAACTGAAAGAAACTTTGTGTTGGTTTTTTTTGCGAAAATCGCAAGAATACTGCCGATCCCGGTGGAAAGCCCCGCAAAAACAGTCAAAAAAAACGCTGGCCAGAAATTGTCAAGTTGCATCGTAATCCTCCATATAGTCCGCTAGAAAGATTATACATTTCTTCATTGGTTTGGCAGTCATTCTGCATAGATTTTTGATTAGCGTAAAGGTCTAAAGAAGACGCGCTCTGGGCGCGTCTTTTCAAGATCACTTAACTGACTTCATGCCTTCTTCTATGGCGCGGATATTCAAATCTACGAGTGCTGCTTTTCTTCCTGTTAGCTTTTTCTCCAGTGCCTTTCTTACTCCATCGAGAGTGACCGTTCCGGCCCTGCCAAGGTATGCACCAAGAACTACCATATTTGCAACCTTGAGATTACCGAGCTTCTCAGCGACCGAGTTTGCATCGATCTTGACGACAGAAATATCGTTTCTACTCGTATCTCTATCAACAACAGATGTGTTTATCACCATGAGTCCGCCAGGTTGAATCTCCTTCTCGAACTTCAGAAGAGAAGGGATGTTCATTACTATCAACTCGTTTGGAGTATTCGTAATAGGTGAGCCAATCGGCTCATCGCTAACGACAACCGTGCAGTTCGCAGTCCCGCCTCGCATTTCAGGACCATATGACGGTAGCCAGGTAGTGTGCTTGTTGTCGAACATTCCCGCCGTTGCAAGAATCTGTCCTATCAGCATCACTCCCTGTCCCCCAAATCCCGCAGCAACCAAGAGATGCTCACTCATTTGAAATCACCGACCTTGTCGACAAATACCCCGACGGGATACTCTTTCTTCATGTTTTCATTTAGCCAGTTGATTGACTCCACCGGGTTGAGGCCCCAGTTTGTCGGGCAAGTCGAAAGAACCTCGACCAATGAGAAGCCCAGCCCTTTTTGTTGTGCGACAAAGGCCTTCTTTATTGAAGCCTTTGCCTTCCTAACTTCCTGAGGAGAACTCACAGCCACTCTTTCCAGATAGACAATTCCGGCGGTTTCTTTCAGCAATTCCGAAACATGAATCGGAAACCCTTCCGTCTCTGCTTTTCTCCCATACGGAGAAGTAGTGGTTTTCATTCCAAGCAAGGTCGTCGGTGCCATCTGGCCGCCTGTCATACCGTAGATCGCGTTGTTGACGAAGATCGTGGTGATCTTCTCGCCTCTATTTGCGGCATGAATTATCTCGGCGGTTCCTATGGCTGCGAGGTCTCCATCTCCCTGATACGTGAATACGATTCTATCAGGCATCGCTCTCTTCATTCCCGTAGCTACTGCTGGAGCCCTTCCGTGCGGGGCAACGGTACCGTCCACATCAAAGAACTGATAGGCGAAGACTGAGCATCCAACGGGAGCAACCATTAGCGTCTTTCCTTGAATGTCGAGTTCATCAATTACTTCTGCTATGAGTCTATGGATAATGCCGTGGTGACAACCAGGGCAATACGAGAATTCGTTTCTAGCAAGTGACTTTGGTCTCTTGTAAGTAGCCTGTTCCATACAATCACCTCATCCTATAAGTCTGACGAGTTCTCTTAACACTTCGTCAGGCGTTGGAACCATTCCTCCGGTTCTTCCATAGAAATGAACCGGAAGAGTTGCTTCGACTGCAAGGCGAACGTCCTCGACCATCTGCCCCATAGACATTTCCACATCCAGACAGAATTTCTTTCCTCTTGCCGCCTCTTTTAACTCTGCGTATGGAAACGGCCACAACGAGATTGGTCTGAACAATCCAACCTTGATTCCCTGTTTCCTTGCCATTTTCACTACACTGCCTAGAATTCTTCCCATCGTTCCATAGCCGACTAGAACGTAATCTGCATCATCAAGATCATGAGACTCATATCTGACTTCCTTTGCTTTTATCTCATCGTATCCCTTGTGGACAACGATATTCATCTCTTCAAGTCTTACAGGATCGATATCAAAGGAAGTTACCTTATGAGGTTCCCTTCCTTCTGTTCCCCTCAATGCCCAACTGGAATGGTCGTTGATTCCATCAAGTTTGACAAACTCGGGGAAGACAACAGGCTCCATCATTTGACCAAGCATTCCATCTGCAAGAATCATTACCGGAACTCTGTAATTGTCAGCTAAATCAAAAGCAGACTCCATAAGATCTACCGCTTCCTGGATGCTGCCGGGCGCTAGAACTATCAAATGATAGTCACCATGCCCCCCGCCCTTCGTTGACTGGAAGTAGTCACTCTGTGCTGGCTGAATATCTCCCAGTCCAGGTCCCCCTCGTACAACGTTCACAAAAACCGTAGGAAGCCTTGCTCCAGCAATATAAGATACCCCCTCTTGCATGAGGCTGTAGCCGGGACTCGAAGTTGAAGTCATAACTCTGTGACCAGTGCTTGCGGCTCCGTAAACCATATTCACCGCCGCTACTTCGCTCTCGGACTGAAGAAATACGCCGCTTACTTCAGGCATTCGCCGAGCCATATACTCTGTAAACTCCGATTGAGGAGTAATCGGATAACCAAAATACAACCTACAGCCGGCCCTTATTGCAGCTTCAGCCATTGCTTCGTTACCTTTAACCATCATTTTTTCGGCCATCTAATTTTCCCCCCTATACTTCTGCTGTCTCTTTGAAGACAGTTATTGCGGTATCGGGACACATCATGTAGCAGAATCCGCAGCCAATGCAATTCTCGAGATCATGCTGCTGTGCCGGATGATAGCCCTTGGAGTTGAACTTCTCAGAGAAGCTCAGCACTTTCTTAGGGCAGAAGTTGATGCATAGACCGCAGCCCTTGCATCGCTCTTCGTCTACTTTCACGAAGTCTTTACTCATTTTCTACCTCCCATGAATTCTTCATATACTTCTCAATCCAAAACTGATCGAACATCCCACTTCCATTTCTCGTTCCGTTCATCAGAACAGTGAAAGCCACAGGTGTTGAGACCCTTTCGGATAATAGCTTAACGAACTTCTCTCCTTCGATAATATTCTCGTCTGTCGTCTCAGATCCAATATTTGAGTTGTTGACCAAATAGTTGATCTTCATTCTAGACTTCTCTTGAAGTCTCAGGAAGTGAGAAGCCGCGTTTTCGACTGTGTCGTTGAACGGCCTGAAGGGATTTATGACATAGTAAGTCTCACAGTCCTCTTTCGGTAGTCTCGTGCTCAGTGAAGAGAGTACTATTGCTCCGTCATCGTTCCCTCCAACGTCGAGGATGACCCTGTAATCCGGATTCTCAACGTGACCGAATACCTCTGCCGGAATTATCGGCAAGTCGGCATGGGCCAGCGTGCCTTTGGGAGCTACGATTTTAACCCCGAACTTAGAAAAGCTCTCTCTCATATCGCGGGATCTATAGTATGGACTTATAGTATCGATGTCGGCGAGGGCCACCCTTTCTCCTCTATCGGCAAGCAGTCTAGCGACATTCAAAGATACTTCGGTCTTGCCGCTGCCAAACATACCCATGAAGATAAGCACTTTCTTAGAAAACTTCATTCTGCTCTCCTGTACTCTTTTGCCATTTCATTTCCTTCAAGGACTCTCAAACAGGCAACGGCAAGGGACAGCTCCTCATTTCCTCCAGGAACAACATCTATTGGCGCGAGAAAGGACAGCTTCTCGGTCAGCCATGGGACCATGAACCTTCTGTCATAGGCTATTCCTCCAGTAATTATGATAGAGTCGATATCACCGCTCAAGGCAGCAGCCATTCTTCCGGCCCACTTAACTATCTGATAGGCCATCGCTCTGTATGCAAGTTCTGCCTTCTTATCACCATCAACAATCGCCTGCTGGATCTTCTGGCAATCGTTAGTTCCGGTGTAGGCAAATAGTCCGCCCTTTCCCTTGATAAGCTTTTTTACTTCTTCTTTTGAGTATCGCCCTGAATAGCATAGCTTTATAAGACCTGTAATCGGAAGTGTTCCGGCTCGCTCAGGACTGAAAGGGCCGTCCCCGTTCAAAGCATTGTTCACATCGACAACCCTTCCTCTCCTGTGAGCCCCAATGGAAATCCCTCCACCCATGTGGATGACAACGAAGTTCATTTCATCGTACTTCTTTCCATATCTCGAAGCCACATCTCTCGCCACTGCCTTCTGATTAAGAGCATGGAAAATCGACCTTCTCGAATAGTCCGGATGACCTGTGAGTTTGGCGACGGGTTCCATTTCATCAACGACTACTGGATCTGCAATGAATGCCGGGATTTCCCTGCCACTTTCTCTAGAGAGTTCATTAGCGATTATGGCTCCTAGATTAGAGGCGTGCTCACCATACTTGGCAGATCTGAGATCATCTATCATTGCTTCACTAACCGCGTATGTGCCGCCTTCGAGAGGTCGGAGCATACCGCCTCTTCCGATTATTGCGTCTATTTCACTGAGAGGGTGTCCTGCTGACTCCAGAAAGTCGACTATCAATTTCTTTCGGAACATTCGCTGTTCATATAGTGAAGAAAATCTGCTCAAATCGTCGGACGAGTGTCTTATGGTATGTTCACTTATCATCTCCAGGTTTCTGAAGAGTGCGAGTTTTGTTGAAGTAGATCCTGGGTTTATAACGAGTATGACAGGCATCATATCACTCCTGCAAGAAGAACATTCAAAGCGATGGATTGGAGTTTTGTCCTGGCGGAATCGGCTCTAGAGGTAAGTACTATTGGTGCTTTACCTCCAACTATGGTACTGGCAAGCTGACTGTCGCAGAGGAATGCCATGGTCTTGTAGAATATATTCCCTGCTTCAATGTCAGGCATAACTAGAATATCTGCGTCTCCAGCTACAGAACTTGAAATACCCTTGTGCTCGGCAGCTTCACGAGATACTGCATTATCAAGAGCAAGGGGCCCATCTACCTCAACATGACCAAACTGACCTCTCTTAGCCATCTGTGAAAGTACCGCCGCATCGAGAGTTGCGGACATCTTCTGATTTACGACCTCTATAGCGGCAATAACTGCCACCTTTGGCTTGTCGATCTCCAGAACCTTTGCAACTGAGGCAGAGTTGACTATCGAATCTCCCTTTTGACCCAAATCAGGGGCAATAACCATCCCGGCATCAGTAACGAGAAGAAGTTTATGGTATCTCTTTGTCTCGAATATAGTGACCAAATTCATCGTTCTTCCTGTCTTGAGACCATAATCATCCTTCAAGAATACATTAAGGAGTTCGCCGGTTTTTACGTTTCCTTTCATCAGGATTTCGGCTTCCTTGAACGAAACAGCTCTTACGGCCTTCTCGATCGATTCTATCTTTGAAGAACAGTCAACTACAGAAAGCTTCTCGTGAAAGCCGATCTCCTCACTGATAGCTTCAATCTTGTTCTTGTCGCCGAACAATATGAACGATGCAATGCCCTCGTCTGCGGCCTCTTTCGCTGCTGAAAGTACCACAGGATCTTCAGCAGCAGCAACAGCGATTACTCCAGGATTCATCTTTGCACGGTCGATTAGCTGTGCAAGACTTGTGATCATGTTGCCACCTCCGGATCAAACTCCTTCGCAGTTTCTATTCCTCTAAGAACTCTCTGTGCGCCAAGAGCGAGAGAAAGAAGCTCGTTCTCTCCAGGCTCGATGACGACCAGAGCGAATTTCCCAACGTAACTCTTTATCTTCTGAACGAACTGGGAGTTGTATGCCATACCGCCTGTCAGAACGATTGCGTCTATTGAGCCGCCTGCTAGCGCGACCATGCCGCCAATTTCCTTACCTATTTGATAAGCCATTGCATCAACGACAAGAGCTGCCTCGGGATCACTCTCTGACATCTCCAGGGCCTTTCTAAGGTCGTCTGTACCTAGATATGCCCGTAACCCTCCTGATTTCAGGTATCTATCTAAGAGTTCCTTCTCGGTGTATCTCCCGGCGAAACACATCTCAGCTAGATCGGCGACCGGGAGCTCTCCCGTTCTAGTTGGACTGAAAGGGCCTTCGTCAGTAGCGTTATTGACGTCGACCACTCTGCCCTTTAGCTGTAGCCCGACCGAAATGCCCCCTCCCAGGTGAGCGATCACCAGGTTCAGGTTATCGACATCTCTACCCAGATCTGCAGCAACCTGTCTTGCGGCGGCCTTCATGTTCAGCGCGTGAAGTCTCGAGATTCTCGGCAGTTGAGGAAGACCTGATAATCGTGCCTCTTCACAGAATTCGTCTACAGAGATCGGGTCCGTTACAAAGACCGGGACTCTTCCTTCTGAGAGGCGAAAACCTATGGGAGCAGCGAGATTAGAGGGATGTTCTACTTCAGCATGGTGCAGAAGAAAGTCAACCATTCTCTCGTTCACTCTGTATGTTCCGCTTTCAAGCGGGGGCAAGATTCCTCCCCTACAGGCTATTGAGTCAAAATCAAGCTCGATCCCTTCGTTTCGCAAGAAGGACTTGATCTCTTCTACCCTTTCCTGAATATCATCATCAACTTCCTTCATCATAGGGACATGCTGAATAGATCCCCTGGCGATCTCGGTATCGTCATTGTAGACAGCGATCTTAGTTGAAGTGGAGCCGGGATTTATGGCCAAGATCTTCATTTAATCACTCCCTCAGAGTAGCTTTTTCTCTTTGCCGTACTCCACAATTACCTTCTTGAGTCTCTTGACTCCTTCGATGATATCCTCTTTAGGAGGCAGACAGAATGAAAGCCTCATTGAGTTCTGACAGGTGTTGTCGAGTGAAAAGGCCTGACCTGGAACGAAAAGTATGTTCTCGGCCTTGCCTAGCTCTAGCATTTCTCCTGTATCGAAACCTTCAGGAAGAGTGAACCATATAAAGAGGCCGCCTTCGGGTTTTGTCCAGTAAAAGCCGTTCATGTCACCAAAGTTTCTGTCGAGTTCAGTTAGCATCAGATCCTTCTTTTCTCGGTAAAGCGCAATCGTTGGTTTTATCTGGGCAAGGAGGTTATGCCTCTGAAGATATCTTGCGGCGATACGCTGTGTGAGGCTTGGCGTACAGAGGTCTGAAGCCTGCTTTGCCATTACCATCTTTCTTATTATGTTCTTATTGCCGATCACTATACCGAGCCTAAGCCCAGGCGACAGGATTTTGCTGAATGTTCTCAACAACAGGACTCTTTCTTGCCCGCCAATCTTGAAGATCGGATCGATCGCTTCTCCTTCGTATCTTAGGTCACCGTAAGGATCGTCTTCAACTATGAGAACATCGTACTTTTCTGCAATCTCAACGAGTCTCTTTCTCTTTTCGTAACTCATTGTTACGCCGCCTGGATTGTGGAAATTCGAGATTGTGTAGATGAACTTCACTTTGTCGAGTTCTCCGCGAGTTTCGATTTCTTTGAGCTTGTCTTCAACTATATCAAGATCCACACCGTCTTCTTGAAGGGTCATGTATTCGTACCCGTTCGACCTTAGAGAAAAGGCACTCGCAGCTCCCAAATATACCGGCTTCGACACGAAGTAAATGCTGTCGTCATCCAAAAAGATCTTACCGACAAGATCTAGCGCACTTTGGGATCCTACTGTGACCAAAAGATTATCGATGTCAAGACCCTCAATGCCGTACTCCCTATTAAGAAGGGAGATGTACTCTTCCCTAAGTATAGGATCACCTTCAGTCTGACCGTACTGAAGTGTGAACTTGTACTCCTTTTCCAGTATTTCCTTTGATATTTCAGCCATCTCTGAACGTGGAAAAGTGTCCGGGTCGGGAACGCCTCCGCCAAAAGAAATCATACCCGGGTTCGAGGTCACCTTAAGCAGTTCCCTGATGATGTTCGATTTCATTCTGAGTGCGATCTTTGAAAACTTTTCTGTCACGATTTACACCCCCTGGTAGTTATCGTAGTAATCATCACAGTAATTCAGTTAGCAATAGCATGCCAAGAGATAACAATTGTATAAATCGCTTATAGAAGGCTAAATACAGAAGCTTCCGTGCTTTTGGCTTCCGTTCGGTGCACACTTTTGCATGCAACATATTGCATACGTGCAGTCGTGTGCATGACGATGGAGGTATTTCCACCTGAAAGAAATGTATACGAGAATTAGACTTTCAGATTCTCTTGAATCCTATTTCAATCAGTTCTTCAAGGTTTATTTCACCGGAGAGCCTCGAACATCTCGAGTCAACAGAAGCTCTTGCAACGGCAAGTGCAACCTTTCTTGCGACTCCCGGTTCAAACGGCCTTGGCAAAATGTAGTCCCTGGAAAGCTTTTCTTCAGGCACGGCCGACGCAAGGGCGTCGGTTGCTGCCAACTTCATAGCTTCGTTTATCTCTCTTGATCGTGTGTCAAGAGCGCCTCTAAAGATGCCCGGGAAAGCTAGAACATTGTTTATCTGGTTTGGGAAGTCTGATCTGCCGGTGGCGACAATTGATGCACCTGCGCTGCGGGCAAGATCCGGCATAATCTCCGGTACGGGATTGGCCAGAGCGAAGATGATCGGTTCGGGAGCCATTTTGCGCACCATTTCAGGTAAAAGAAGCCCGGCAACAGAAGTGCCAATGAAGAGATCGGCTCCCTTCACAGCGTCCTCCAGATTTCCGCTGAGATTGTCGGGGTTAATCTCCTTTACGATCTCTGAATGAAATTCGTTTAGGAGAGTAGCTGGCTGATTCCTGTTTAGTATTCCATTTCTATCGACTGCAACAATATTCCTTGCACCTGCCGCCAGCAGCATTTTGATTGTTGCGCCTCCGGCCGCACCAACGCCAACCGTTACAATCTTTAGATTCTCAATCTTCTTTCCAGCGATCTTCAGCGCATTTCTCAGCGCAGCAACGGCGACAATCGCTGCACCGTGTTGATCGTCATGAAAGACTGGAATATCAAGCATCTTCTGAAGTTCGCTTTCAATGAAGAAGCATTTTGGTGAGGAGATGTCTTCAAGATTTATGCCTCCAAAGGTTGGGGCAATTGCCTTCACGAACGAGATAATCTCCTCTGAACTATGGACATTTATACAGAGGGGAAAGGCATCCACATTTGCGAATTCCTTGAACAGGACGGCTTTCCCCTCCATAACGGGAAGTCCAGCTTCGGGGCCTATATCCCCTAGTCCAAGTACTGCCGTTCCGTCTGAGACTACTGCAACGTAATTCCATTTGTTTGTGTAGTCGTAGGCAAGTTCCTTATCGCTCTCAATCACTCTGCATACATCGGCTACCCCAGGAGTGTAAGCAAGCGAAAGAGCCTCCATGCTATCCACTCTCACTTTGCTTCTTACTTCCAACTTTCCCCGTAGATCCTTGTGAAGTTTCAATGCCTTTTCATTCACACAATCACCTTCTATTCAAAGTAAAAAAATCCGAACCGTTAACATCAGTTGCTACAATCAACGGAAAGTCTCTGACATCAATCTCGAATATTGCTTCAGTGCCTAGATCTTCGTAAGCGATGACCCTCATAGACTCGATCCTTTGCGCAAGCGAAGCGGCCGCTCCGCTTGGAGCGATCAAATAGACTCTTCTAAATTCCTTACACAGATTTGCTGCCAGATCCGATCTTTTTCCCTTCCCGATGGTTGCCAGAACGCCCTTTTCGAAAAGCATTTCCAAAAAACCATCCATCCTGAGAGAAGTAGTAGGGCCGATTGCTCCGCAACTTTCTTCAACTAGCTTGGCCGGACCGGCATAGAATACAATTGCCCCTTCAAGCTCAACAGGGAAAGGCTCGCCTTCTTCGTACAACTTCTTGAGGCGCATCTGAGCTGCGTCTCTCATTACTATGAGTTTGCCTGTAAAGCTGATTTCTTGACCGGGGGACAAATCATCTATCTTCAAAGGTAACTACCCCCTTTCTACAGAGATAACAATCAACAGCCAATGAAACTGGAAGAATCGCAATGTGACAAGGCGCAGTTTCAATGCTAACCGAGTAAGCGGTCATCCCCTCTCCCAGTCCTTGATAACCGATATGGAGGGAATTGATCTTATTCAGAAGTTTCTTCTCAAGTAAGGCGTAGTCAACGTCGGGATTCTTTGAATCCAACTCTCTAGTCAGAGCAAGCTTGGCAAGGAGCATTGATTTCTCTGAGCTTCCCCCGATGCCTATTCCGACCCTGAGTGGAGGACAACCCCTGGCTCCTCCTTCAGAAATTGAATTGGCAATTGTTTCTATGAACTCTTCTTGAGATGTTGTCGGGTTGAGCATGAACAGTCTCGAGAGATTCTCGCTGCCTCCTCCTTTTACGAGGAAACGTATCTCTAATTCTCTTCCGGAAACCATGAAAGTATGCACGACCGAAGGTGTATTGTCTCCGGTATTTTCTCTGTGTATTAGGGGGTCCTTCACAATTGAGTATCGATAGGGATTTTTTGAATACGCTCTCCTGACAGCCGTATCGAGGGTGTCTGATAAGGGTTCCTCAAGAGATACCTCCTGACCGATGAAGACAAAGAATTCAATGAAACCTGTGTCCTGGCACAGGGGAAGCTCCAGCTTTTCTGCAAGTAACGAGTTCTCATTCAGAATAGATGAGAAAGGACCGGTGTAGAGTTTTAGATAAGATTTGATCTTATCATCCATTATTGTGTTTGCCTTTACTAATGCGGTCTCGACCTTTCCCGCTATCGAAGATGCTTTTATCAAGAATTCACCTCATTATCTGTGAAAAGCTTATGATGAGCAACGTCATATTCATTTATAACACTTTGCACACCCGATTGCCCTAATGATCATTTCTCCAAATCGGAAGCATGAAGGAAGTCAGTATTCTCAGCTCGTAACGAAAGCTCAGAAACAGCAAAAGAAAATACTTCAGAAAAGCCTTAGATAGAATACTAACTTGGGCTTCTCCACTTAACTGCAAAGCTATTAAATTTTCACGATCTAGATTCTCCAGCTGTTATGAAATCAATATATGGAAAGACGTAATGCATCATGATTAAATCTACTCAATAGAGAAAGGTTCCATAGTACAACTAAATAGTGTACAATAAGATTGGAGGTGAAAGAATGAGTATTTACGATTTTGAACTGACTACAATAGACGGGTGGAACAAGACCATGGAGGACTTCAAAGGCAAGGTGCTATTGATAGTTAATACGGCTAGCAAATGCGGATACACATCTCAGTACGATGGTCTGCAGAAGCTTCATGATGATTTCAAAGACAGAGACTTTGCCGTTCTTGGTTTTCCATCGAATGACTTTCTTCGCCAAGAGCCTGGCAGTGAAGAAGAAATCAAGGCGTTCTGTGATGCGAATTTCGGTATTACTTTTCCCATGTTCTCGAAAATACATGTTAAGGGAAAAGAGATACACCCTCTTTATGAATTTCTTGTTTCTGGCGGTGGGAAGAAGGAGTTTTCAGGAAAAGTGAAATGGAACTTCACGAAGTTCTTGATTAACAGAGAGGGTGAGATAATTGGAAGATTTGAGCCGAAGGAGGAACCCGAGTCATTTCGTTCTGCAATTGAGGAGGCGGTTAAGTGACCAAGAAAGAAGAGGTTGCGATTCCAAGAGAAGACGAGCTACTTAGGCTTGACAATCAGCTTTGTTTTGCATTGTATTCCAGTTCAAGGGGCATCACAAGGCTCTACAGACCAGTGCTTTCAAAGTTCGGGTTGACCTACCCTCAATACCTTGTAATGCTTGTTCTGTGGGAGAGAGAGCCACTTACAGTTAAAGATCTCGGGGAGAAGTTGTTTCTTGATTCGGGAACCTTAACTCCCCTTCTTAAGAGGATGGAAAGACAAAGCCTTCTTACGAGAGAAAGATCGCAGGGTGATGAGAGACAGGTACTCATAAGTCTAACAGAGAAAGGGAAAGGGCTTAAGGATAAGGCGATTGATATTCCGATGAAGATTGCTGAACAGGTGAATATCTCTCAGAGAGAATACATTTCTCTTATGTCGTCGCTCAAAAAGCTTCTGAAGAAGATCGATATGAGCGAATCAAATGGGTCCTCAAGTTAGCAGAATCACAAAATGACACTGCTACAGCTTGTCACGATATACATTGCGGGCGCCGCAGCTGGTTTTATGAATGTTATGGCGGGAGGGGGCTCAATGGTCACTCTCCCGGTACTTATGTGGGTCGGGTTGCCGCCGCACGTTGCCAATGCCACCAACAGACTGGGCGTGATATTTGAAAGCGGTATAGGAGTAAAGACCTTTCGATCCGGCGGTATGAGGTTTGACAAGTCCATACTTCCGGCGATAGTGTCTGCAACGATAGGTTCAATCATAGGTTCCATGTTTGTCTCGACAATACCGAAGGATGTGCTGGAGAAAGTGATCGCGGTAGCTCTCCTGGCAGTAGTTTTGCTTATGTTACTGAAACCGAAGCGGCTCACTTTTTCGAGACCCTCTGGAGTCCTCTCTACTCTAATCTTTTTCGGTGTGGGCTTCTACGGGGGATTTTTACAGGCGGGAGTTGGTTTCTTCCTTATTGGAGCGATTACCTTTTCGTATGGCTTTGATCTTGTGAGGACGAATTTCACGAAGATTGTTATCGTCTTTATCTACACTGCTTTTGCTCTGGTTATTTTTATCCTTAATGGGATGATTTACTGGTTTCCCGGCCTGGTTCTCGCGGCAGGAAATGTTGTCGGGGCATATTTTGCTGCCAGGCTATCGATAAGAAAGGGCAGCGGTTTTGTGAGATGGATTTTGCTGATAATTGTGGTCGCAAACGCCATTAAGTATCTCTTCTTCTAGAGGAGTGTGACAGATTTTCGATGAGAGAGCTTCTGAGTTTTCTGAAGAGGACAGGTTATCTGACCGACCCTAGACTGGAGTCGGCCTTTATGGAACTTGACAGGAAGGATTTCGTCTCACCCGAAGTAGCGGATGAGGCTTATACAGACAAAGCTCTAGTAAGTCTTGCAAGCTCAGGAAAGATTTGCTCCACTTCTACTCAGCCATCTCTTTTGATAAGCATGATAGAAGAATTGAAACTGAACGAAGACAACAAGGTCCTGGATATTGGGACGGGAACCGGTTTCTGTGCTTGTCTGCTTGGAAAAATGCTGACTAAGGGAAGCGTAGTATCAGTGGAGACCGCCAGAACGGTTGCATCTATAGCCTCGGAAAACGTGCGACGCTACCGCCTGAGCAATGTGAGGATAGTGATCGGTGACGGTAGATATGGCTTCAAAGAAGAAGCTCCATACGATGCTATGATCTCCACCGTAGCCTTACCGGGAATAACCGTGGAGCTGTTCAATCAGATGAAAATCGGAGCGAGATCGATCGTTCCGATACACAGAAGCTATATGAACACACCTGTCTTCTTATTCGAAAAAATAGATGGGACAACTTTGAGAGCTACTTTGAAAACAGGAGCGGTCTTCATGGTAGTGGAAGACTCCAGACCGGACCCTCTTTACACTGATAACAAGTTCTCACTTGAGCTTCGAGAGGGGAGATTTCGAAAGCGCTAGCTTAGCCTTTGGCGACCTTCCAGAAAATCTCAACACCCTTCTCTATAACGGAATCAGCAGGCAAAAACCTTGAATTATGGAGTCCATGATGTTCTCCTCTTCCTGTACCCAACCAGAAAAGCAGCGAAGGGTATTTCATAGCGATCACTCCAAAATCCTCTCCCACGTATTTCATTTCGACCGGGTTTACATCGACCAGGGCGCACAGTTTATCGTAAAGATCACCGTCTACATGAACCTGTGGATACTTCGAACCGATCTCCTGAGAGAACTTTAGACCTCTTTCAGTAGCGACTTCTCTCCCAAGCTCTTCGAGTTCCATGATTGCTTCCTCTGAAAGCTCAAAAGCTTTAGTTCTTACAGTTCCCGAAAGAGTGCAGGAGTCTGCCACCACATTTCTAACTCTGCCCCCCTGTATGAGTCCAAATCTGAGTACGGAATCTCCTCTATCTACCGAATAGACCCTTTGAAGAAAATCCATAGCTCCCTCAATAGCGTCTCTTCCCTGCTTATAGAAAGCAACATGTGCCGACCTTCCCTTGAAAGTGCAGTCCGTTTCGAAGGCCGAGGCAAAGAGAACACCGGCTCTTGTGTAAACAGATCCTTCAGGGAATTCATCATTTACGTGCAGTGCCCAGGCTTCAGTTATTTCGTATTGCTCCAATTTCGATAAGCATTTCGCAGCACCGCCCCCGCCTTCTTCAGCCGGCTGGAAAAGAAAGAGAAAATTTCTATTGAGATCGCATGTTACTATTCTCTCTATAAGTCCAATTAGAATTGTCATATGAACATCATGGCCGCATGCATGCATAAAACCTTCATGTGCAGATTTGAATGGAGCATCTGTTTCTTCAAAAACAGGAAGAGCATCCATATCGGATCGAAATAGAACGAAAGGGCCTTCAACCTTTTTCCATTTTGCCAGAAGTCCGGTGCCCGCAACCTTTTCGTAGGAAACAGATAATCGATCCAGGAGACTCATAATGTACGCTTGAGTCTTGAACTCATTGAATCCAATCTCCGGAATCTCATGTAAGTCATGCCTAATTCTCGATAAATCCATGCTCTCCTCCTTCAAATCGCTTCTTTTGACGTAAAGATAGAAAAGATCTTGCCATCGGAAGCTTGCTCACTAGAACCTCGTCATTATCACGAAGCATCAGAATTTTCACTTTTCAATTTGCCTCGGTCTGTTCATTCGTTCGCAGAGAGAGAGTAAACTGAAGCAAGAGGAGTGAGGTTAGAGGTATGAAAGACAAGTTCTACCAGAGTTTCTCATACGTCACCTTTGACTTTTTGAATACCTTTCCTGGAGAGACAGAACTCCATCATCCTCCTAACGCTTTCCTGACCCCAATCTCTATCTGCGACCGCGTTCTGATTAAGTTATACTGAACACCATTTAACAGCCCGCTCGTTGATTTATTATAAACAAAAGGGCGCCTGAAGACGCCTTTTGATCGAATCCTCAATCAATTAAGGGCGTAGTCCCAGAGAGTGATTGTAATAGAGTCATCGGCGTAATCGTCGCCCATGAAGGTTTCAAGAGCGAAAGGAATGTTTTGATCAATTATCCAGTACCTCGACAACTCTCCGTCCTCGTTGTGTAAAGCGACTTTTGTTCCATTAAACGTTCCATTCTTTCCTTCTACGGAGTATATTCCCTCAGACTTGAGAGTGCCAAAACCATAAAGTTTCGTATTCATCTGTTTTTCCAGGTCAATTGCGTCATAAATGAATGATAGCATTGGATTGAGGAAGATGTACATCATCATTGAGAACTGCTGGTCGAACATCATGTCTGAGGTGGGCTCAGTGTCGAGGGGTAAGAAGTAGATAGTATCGTAATTCAGGATGAAGTGGTTTTCATCGCGATCGACTGTCACCCCGTATATCATTTCCTTGTGCTCTCCATTCTCGAAGTACGAAATCTTATTGTAGACGTACTTCACGTTAGAGTAATCCTGCAGTGGCACCCAAGATGCAAAAACGCTCGCAGCCAGAACCAGCACTAAAATAACCGCAACTTTCTTCACATCGTCACCTTCAAAACTTGGTACCAACATACAACTTTCTGTGACGAGAAAACTCAAATTGAGAGGCTCATGTGGTCTGGATTGGGTATAATTAGCCGAGGTGATCATTTTGAAAAGAGCACTAATAACCGGAGCGTCATCGGGAATAGGCGAGGTGTTTTCCTATGAGCTTGCAAAGCGTGGGTACGAAACGATCCTTGTAGCCAGACGAATAGAAAGATTGCAGACGATTTCCGATCAAATTGAGGGAGATCTAGGAGCTAGATCTATTCCGCTGAAAGGTGATTTGACGGATGAGAACGACCTGGTCGAAGTTTCGAAACTTCTGAAAGACGTAGATCTTCTTATTAACAACGCAGGGTTCGGACTAATTGGTTCCTTTGAGGATATTGAAGCGGATAGAGAAATGCAGATGATCAAGCTGAATATCGGAGCTCTTTACTTCTTGACGAAGAAATATGCGCTCATGCGCAACAGCATTGGCGGAGGAATTATAAACGTCGCTTCTACTGCCGCCTATTTGCCTGTACCGGGAATGGCGGTCTATGCTGCAACAAAGGCCTTTGTACTTAGCTTCAGCGAAGCCGTTAGCGAAGAACTCCAACCCAAAGGCTTCAAAGTAATGGTTCTATCTCCTGGGCCGACTAGAACAGAGTTTTTCGATGTAGCTTCGGGAGGAAGGAAGCAGCTGCCCGGGTCCATGTCCCCCGAAGAAGTTGTGAAAAAGGCACTTGATGCATTTAAAAAAGGAAAGAGAAGCGTGGTAAGCGGGTTGATCAACAAAATAATCGCTTCCGGATCAAGGTTAGTACCGAGAGCAATAGCAATGAAAGCCGCGAGAAGAGTATTTGAATAATAGTGGACTGAAAGGCTGCTATAGAACTCTGAGCAACTTCGTAATTTCCAATGACCTCTGGTCTCAACACACTACTGAATTTCTGCAACGAATATTCATTCAGTTAGGCGAAACTCTTCGATTGTGAGTGAAAAGGGAAGATAAAGCCAAGAGGATTGACCTTCGAGCGATCTCCAGATTCTCAGGAGATTTTAAGTTACACAGGTTAACATCTATTCAAGATCCAAAAAACGGAGGTAGAAAATAATGAAGAGAGTATTATATGCAATAGCGATAGTTTTGATTTTCAGTTCAATGACACTGGCCAGCAGCTTAATGACTGAGGAAGATGGAATTGCTTTCATGAGAGAAGAAGAAAAACTAGCTCACGACGTCTATACCGTACTCTATGAAATATGGGGATTGAATGTCTTCAGTAACATAGCTAGAAGCGAACAGACTCATACAGAAGCAGTTCTTTCTCTGATCGGTGATTTTGGCATGGTAGATCCCGTGGGCGAAAATGAGGTTGGAGTCTTCACCAATGCGACGCTTCAGGAGCTTTATGATGAACTCATCGAGAGTGGAAGTAAGTCTCTTCTGGATGCGGTAAAAGTTGGTCTTCTGATAGAAGAGATAGATATTAAGGACTTGGAAGAATTGCTTGAGGGAGACATCGACTCGAGGACTGCGACGGTATACGAGAATCTGCTTAGAGGTTCTGAGAACCACCTCAGGGCATTCCTCAGGCAGTATGAGAGACTCGCAGGTAGCTATACTCCAGAAATACTCGATGTCGAAAGGTTCAACGAGATTGCATCTGGCAGATAGACTGGCCAGCGAATGGGATTCAATAGGGCGGACAATCCGCCCTTTTCTTTTGGAATTAGATATTCGGTAGTTTTTAGAGACAATTTTCCACCAAAATGGTTTCAAGTATTAAACGACTTTCTGCCCAAACATTGCTCTGGACTCGTAATGACATATAATCTTATTATATGAACACAGAGGAGGGATACGGTGGTCAGGATAGTGACGGACAGCTCATGTGATCTGCCGGTTGAAACGTTGAAGAAGTATGGTATTCCCTTTGCCTCTCTCAACATTTTCGTTGATGATATGACTTTCAAGGAAGATATCGACATCACTCCAGAGGAATTCTGGCGATTAATGGGCAAATCCCGGGAACTTCCAAAGACTTCTCAGCCTTCGCCGGCCGATTTTGCTGAGATCTTTGAGGATATTCAGAAGAAGGGTGAAACTCCACTTTGCATTACTATTTCATCAAAACTCAGCGGTGCCTATCAATCAGCGATCCTCGGCGCCGAAATGAGCGGAGGCAAGGCGATCGTATTCGATTCTCTTGCAGGTTCGATCTCCCATGGCATCCAGGTGCTGATAGCCGCTAGAATGGCTGAACCGGGCGCTGAACTGGACGAAATAGTCGAAGCGCTGGAGGAGTACCGAGAAAACGTGAAGATTATCATCCCTCTCGCGACAGTGGAGAATATTGTCAAAGGCGGCCGTCTTAGCAAATTCCAGGGTAGCCTGGTTAACATATTGAACATGAAGATTATCCTGCACGGTATAAATGGCGAAGTTAAGCTCCTTAAGAAGGTAAGAGGAAGCAGGAGATTTAGAGAAGCGATAATTGAGTTAATAGAAGCTTCCTCAAAGACCGGGAAGAAGATTTTCGGCATAACTCACGTGGATAATCTCAAAGACGCTGAGTTCTTCGCTTCGGAAATTAGGAAACGTGTCCGAGATTCCGAAGTCATAATCGGAAAGATGGGTCCTGCGATTGCCACATATGCTGGAGAGGGCGGACTGATATTGGCGCTCTAAACTCACCATTTAGAGTACCAATAAGGCCCGGAAGACTTGAGATTACAGGTTGCCATGTAGGAACATAAGAACAAGATTTTGAATCAAGCTGGAAGACAGAATAATTCAGAGCTGGGGAAGACCGTGCTTGGATGCAATGCCGATTCGCAGTTAAGCATTTTCTGTAGATCGACAGAGGCCGTACTCTTAGTCGAGAAAGACATAAGATCGAATTTCTACAAGTATTTCAACAAGAGGAAGAATTGGCTTTCTATTAATTCATTAAACGGCCTTGTTTCCATTGGGCTCAGACGAACTAATTCAATAGAAGGATTACGAATTCTGCCCCGCAGCTTCTTAAGAAAGAAGCTGGACAATGAACTCAAGGAGCAATTGATTATTCTCACGATTCCAACTTACAGATTCTTGTGCCAAACTGAGGATGCTTCTCGCACCCTTGTTTTTTTCCGCTGACAGTCTTACTTATAACCTGAAGGATCGAAGATCTCTCCGTCCCCGGAAGTTCAGTGTCAGCAAACAGCAGTTCTTTGAAGCACAACCTGCACAATTCGAAAAAACATCAGTAGATCAAGTCAATGCTGTGCCAGGCTATCTAAAGAACGGCCTTTTCGGCAATAGTTGATTAGGGACTCCTTTATCGTTTTTTTGACCATATTGGGGAACGACTGATCAGCGACGAACAGCTCTTGTTACGTCTCTTCCTATCAAACGGTATGAAAGGATGAAACTCTCGACAAAGCTTCTGCTTATCGTCACGATATGCTGAGTTCTCGTCTTCTCAGATTGAATCCACTCCTCTCCCTCACCAATACCAGTAACTGAATGTCTCTAGCGCAAGTATTTGTCAAGAAAGGCGAGCATCGCATTTGCACCTCTTATCCTATTTGCCTTCTTCTTAAATCCATGGCCCTCATCATCGAACACTACATACTCAACCGGAACCCCATGCTCTTTTAGTCGCTCAACTATCTCATCAGATTCTATCTTAAGTACCCTTGGATCATTTACTCCTTGAAGCACTAGAAGAGGCCTCTCTATTTTGTCGGCGTGAAAGAGAGGGGAAATGCTCTTGAGGTATTCTTCCTCGGTGAATGGGTTTCCGATTTTCCCGTAAAGGAGATCTTTAGCGATCTTCCACCAAGCTGGCACTTCTTTGAGAGTTCTCACCCAGTTCGAGACACCGAAAAAATCTGTACCAACCTTGAACTCCTTTGGCCTGAAAGCAAGTGCCGCAAGAACCATGAATCCACCGTAACTTCCACCGTTTATTCCTATTCTTTCTTTGTCGATGAAATCAAGGGTGGCCAAATACTTGGCGGCGGCTACGCAATCATCCAGATCCGCTTCTCCGTGTTTGTGATCTGCGGCTTTGAAGAAGCTCTTTCCGTAGCCGGAGCTCCCTCTGTTATTGACTGCATAGATAGCATATCCATGATTTGCAATGAACTGGATCTCAGGACTGTATCTTGGCAGAGACTGACCTCCCGGTCCTCCGTGAACCCATACAATCGCAGGCGCTTTCTCGTTCGGCAGAACATTTCTGGGCGGATAGAAAATCCCAGGCACTTGGAGACCGTCGTATGAAATAAAGCGGAGTACCTTTGCTTCAGAGAGGTCATTACTGTTCACTTCTTCGCTCATAGAATCAGTAAGCTGCTCTGTCTCCTTTGTATTGAGGTCTATCATGAAGATATTAGGAGAGGAGGTTGCTGAGTCACAAAGATAGTACAGGAAGCGGCTATCCTTGCTGAAGTATTGATCGTATACTACACCACCCGTCTCAACGGGAGACATCTTAGGGGTATTGTCTTTTGTATCGATTATGTGAAGTTCGGAAAAACCGTCTCTATTAACTATAAGCACAGCACTTCTCCCGTCTTCCGATATTCTCCCGTCGATTATGTCCCAACTAAAGGCAAGGATCTCTTCACGCTCTTTGCTTTCAATATCCGTTATCCAAAGCGTCATGAATTCCCCTTCAATGTCCGATAGACAGTAAAGCTTCATCGAATCTTTTGAGAAGAAGAGAGGTATGAAATTAGCTTCTCCTTCATGGGGGGACAGAAGTGTTGTATCTCCGCTTAGCAAGTCGTGGAGATATACATTCGAGTTGTTTGCAGTCTCGGGCTTATGAAGAGCGAGAAACCTTTCATTATCCGAAATTGGACCCAGTTCATACAAGTCTTTGTTTTCGAAGACCAGCTCACCTGCTAGATCAGCCTTTTCAAACCGATATAGATCGAATCTACTTCTATCAATCTTGTTAGAGTAGTAGTAAACACTATTGCCAACGGAGACGTGAAATCCTGACTTGGTCTTCTCGAAAGGGGTCAGATCTTTGATTTTCTCTTCTGTTCCTAGATAAAGATGATGTAGTTCATCGCCGCCCTTATCCATTGCAAAAATGAAGCTCCCACCTTTGTAGACGTGAGATACCAATGCGTTTTCGGTGAGTGATGTTATCTGTCTGTGCTTTCCCTTCTCCTGATCTAGTTCAAAGATGTTGTAGTTGCCCGTTTTGTCAGAAGAGTAAAGAATCCTTCTTGAATCGGGTGATACCGCGAATGACGCAATGGTCTCGTTCTCCATAAGTTCTTCAATCGAGTACTTCTTCTCAGTCATTTAATTCCTCCTTTAACGTTCTAAAGCGGATGAACAGTGAATGATCATTGGGAATAGTTCTTTATGATCCAAAGGTTCGTTGGGCTCCCTCATTGCAATCATATAATAAGCAGCCATCAATTGCGCTTGATGGTTTCCAAGAAGTTCACATTTCTTGTGAATAGAAGCTACAAAGCCACATTAAGTGGATTTCGTCATCCTCAGGATTTGAGACTCTCTTTTCTACGATTGAGTACTGTATGCTCTTACAATGTCTCTACGCACGCCGAGCCGTCTCTTGAGCCCACTAGATTTACTGAGTATTAGATTGTTGGCTGTAGAGAACCAAGAAATTCGAATACCGTTTTGCGGACCATTTTAGAGACGTGCCATTACCGTTCAATTCTCTTGTTCCCTTGAATCACTGATTTCGGGCAAGGAAATGCCTGCTGCTTTAGGAACGACTTACACTGTCATCTTGTAGATCTTTTATTCTGGATCTAATCATGTACTCGCGCCAAATGCGAACATCTCTTGATAACCAAAAACAAGATGCAGCATCAAGGTGCGGCATGACGGAGTTTTTAGGGTGTCTCGTGTCTGGAGTTTGGAGTGTGGCAAAAAGGAGACGATTTACTCTGTGGTCCTCCCGGGATCTGTCCTTTGACCCTGTCGAAGGACGGGTCCATGAACTTGGGAAGGACCAAGGACGTCTTTTATCCTCGTCCCAGCGTTCAGCGATCAGCGAAAAGCGGCTCTTGCCCCGCGTGCGCCGATTTGCTTTTCTCTCGCCTTCTTGTGAGCGCAGTGAACCTCTCGGTAACGCACTTTCTCGGTCGCTCTTTTCAGCAAACGGGTTCTTGCTCTTGGACGACTGACGGAGGACGTCTTTGATTCTATTCCGTGCGTAAAGAGGATTTTTGACTTGAAAATTCTTTTGTTTGGTGGTATTTTGTCGAGAGTTGATTGGCAGCGATGTACTAATGGGAGTGATGAAATGAGAGAAAGCAACAGAAAGAGAGGGCTGGCCCTTGCGGGACTTCTGCTGGGAATAGGGCTCCTTTTGATAGGTGCGGCAGTGATAATCCGGCCCAAAATCATGGGATTCAGTTTTGGTTCTGGCAGGTCATTCACAGGAATGAAGTTCAACGAAGACTTCTCGGTGACGATCACCGAGAAGCCGAACTCATTGGGAATCGACGGTCTTAACGGAAAGGTCGAAGTAGTGGGCTGGGATAGAGATTATGTTGAAATCAGGGTCGAACAGTCAATTAGGGTTGCAGACGAGAATCTCAAAGAAGAGTATCTTGAAAAGACTAGGCCGAACATCAACGCAGCAGATGGTAAGCTCACTGTGATTGTTCCCAGATTATCGCAAACGAATGAATTCATGGGGCAGGCGACAACAATTTATATGAATATCCCGTCGGAAACGGTGGAAGATATTTTAGTGAATACCAGCAACGGCGCAATGGTTTTCAAATCACTTAATGCCTCAATAAGAGGCAGAAGCAGCAATGGAGGTTTGGAGCTGATCTCCGTCTCGGGAAGCATGACACTTGAAACCTCTATTTCGCCCATTTTTGTCGAGGAATGCGCCGGAGTCATGGAACTTAGATCCACCAACGGTGCGTTTGAAGGAAAGGGAATATCTGGAACCCTCATTATTGAGACAAGTAATGCTCCGATAACAATCGAAAGGGGAACTCTCAGTGTTTCGGCGAATTCCACGAACGGAGCAATTACAGTCACTGAGGTCACTCTTATCGGTGATAGCAATAGTTTTGAAACCTCAAACGCGAAGATTGTCTGCGACGCGATCCTTCCAGATCTCGGTGTTCTTGAACTGCTGTCAACTAATGGAAGTATAGGAATCTTTTTAGATGACTCGATTCGTGCAGAGATAAGCGCATCTACAACCAATGGAACCGTCAATTTGAAGGGGCTTACCGTAGGCGTAATCAGTTCGAGTTCAACTAGCTTGAGAGGGACACTCAATGGCGGCAACGGCCTCCTCATAACTATGAAAACCAGTAACTCGAACATCAGCATCGACAAGCCCAATGCTGAAGATTCGATCTAGTGACAGAAAAGGGTAGATTTGAATCATGGTCCCATTTACCGAACTCATGCGTTGCGTGGATTTCAAATATCCCTAGAGTGGTAAGCCTGATTATCTTCTTCGAACTCAGGATTGAGATCTCAGAAAAAGGGCTCAAAATCACGAGTTGTGACGCTGCAAAGGATCTATTTGCCTGTCGCCTCCCTGGCACGATGTGAATCTGTACAAAGAGTGGGATTGTCAATCGAGTTAAGAAGGTGGATCATAGGATGAAGAATAATCCGAGTTCATTTGCAAAGGAAGCGGAATCTGATCCTTCGGACTGATCATTTAAGTCTCATTGAGCGGAGCAGATATGTCGAATAAAGCGCTATGTCGAATCTCACTAACTACCGATCTGCTCGGGACTGGGTGTGCGAGATGGAAGGGATGCCCATACAGAGTATTTTGTCTTGCTCAACATGCGTTGGCCGCGAAAGCGCGGATTCTCTGTCTACTCATCAATATTAGCTTCGAGAATATGTAAGTGAATGACAAAAAACCGGAGGCATATTTACCTCCGGTTTTGCTCACGCAAGTGATTCTAGTTAGAGACTGTCTGTGGAACGTTTTCTGCTAGCTCTACGAGATCTACTTCGAAGAGTCGATCTCCGATGTACTTTATGCCCTTTATTCCAAGTTCTTCCGCCAAAGTGGCCGCTTCATCACTGGATGTGAATGTGATTCTTCCTGCTGTCTCAAATGGAACTATAGACCAGTTGAAGGAAGGTGAGGGGGTAATAGTACCCTTCTCGATTATGTAGTCAATTATCACGCTTCGATTCTCGACTGTTGAAGAGAGGACGATGTCGGCATCGACTAGATGATAGCCGCCACCACCTGCGCGGTAGTTATTGGTCACGACGAGGAACTCCATATCATCTTCGATTTCTTCGCCTTCATAAGTAAGCTCGACAATCCTCTGGCCGACAGGGTTTCGAACATCGATCTGATAATTGATTCCTTCGATAATGTCGAAGTTATAGGATGAGAAACGTGCCAGAAGGTTCTGGTCCTCAGTACTGCTTGGATCGATCTGGTTGAAGTTTTCGGCACACTTTTCCAGCCAACCCTTGAGTTCGATGCCGTTCACTCTCACGACGTGTAGAGTGTTCGAGTAGATGTAGATGTCGGCCGCATTCATTATCCTTATGTCGCCAGCTTCCACATTGGTGCTCGTTCTGAAGGGCGCTGCGGCCGAAAGCAAAGGCATTCCTTCAAATTCAGTGCCTTTGAAGTAGTCTCTCGCGTACCACAGCTGGGCTTCGTTGACAAGCTGAGTTACTTCGTTATCGATTACTCTGCTGAAGTATCCCGTGATCGGTACTGTTGTAATTCCTACAGGAGCCATAACATAATCAATAGTTGCCTCATGCTGTTCCTTCACAGCCTCAACTATTTCGGAAGCGGCTTCTATCGTTTCATCCACGTACCAAAGCTGCGGGAACGAGGAGAAGACTTCCCATTTTCCGTCTCTGTTGAGAAGCTGGAAATGGATTAGACCAAGGGAGTTTCCCCAGCTGCCAGCCATGGTAACGGGGACTCCATCGATTTTTTCGGCAATTCTCCCGTGACTGTGACCCATGATAATTGCATCTATTCCTTCGACGTTTTCGAGTATAGCTTCAGCGTCTGAGGTTCCCTGATGGAGAGCAACGATTACAAGATCAACGCCTTCTTCTCTTAGCTCAGGAATATACTTGGCGGCGGCGTCTGCAATCGGTTCAACATAGACTCTTCCTTCCAGGAGAACCCTATCCCACATCATTATCTCGGGCGGCAAGAAACCGATGACTCCAATCTTTATCGGTATGCCATCGACTTCTCTGTCAAGCACTACGTAAGGATCGTATCTTAATTCTTCAGTATCGGCGTTATAAAGGTTTGCCGAAAGCATTGGATAATCAGCGGCTGCCATCGCGAGGTCGAGATACTCAAGACCGAAATTGAACTCGTGATTTCCTATTGCTCCTGCATCATATCCCATGATATTCATTGCTCTAATTATCGAGGGGATTTCTCCCATACTTAGGGGTTCGACTCTCGCTTCACGTTCTGCGAGAACGCTTCCTTGAATAGTATCGCCAGTGTCGATCAACAGGGTGTTGCTATAGATCTCTCTTGCCCATTTGATAAGAGTGTAAGTCTTTGCTGCTCCGTAATCCTCGACTTCCTGAACGGTCAGGTAGTCGAAAGGCATAACGTAACCGTGAAGATCGTTTGTCCCGAGAACAACAAGCTCATGAGCCGTGACTTTAGCGAAAACCGTTACAGGGAGTAACAAAGCGAGAATCAGGACGATGACAACTGCAGGAATTCTTCTCTTCCAGTTCAATAGATCCACCTCCAATTAGGTTGGCCAGCACTGTTGTCTGCCGGACGAATGATTGCCCCCTGACCGTGAGAATGCTTTACCGAAGATAATACAGGATTCCAAAGAATGTTTCGAAACAGTACTATTTTACTACAACCTTGTGGCTTCAACTAGAAAGAAAAAAGCACATCTCAGTAAATGGAAGTAGGCTGTCTAATTAACAGGTAAACGGAAGAACCGGGTCTGGGGTCGTGGGGTCTAGGGTCTGGCAAGAGCAGAAGTGATGCTGCATTTGGCAGGAGGCGATTAGAAAGCCAGTCAGGCTCCGCCTGGCCAGTCTCTGCCTCCGGCAGAGGCCAGTCACCTTCGGTGGCCAGTTCCGCTTCGCGGGCAAAGAACCACCTTTAGGAACGGGTTATGTAAATCGGGTTAGGAGGAGCGGGTTATTGAAGCGGGTCATCAGAACCGAGTTTTGAAGAGCGAGGTCCTGTGCAGAACCATTCACAGGATGACAGTCTCTTCTGCTGACGAAGAAAAACCGCTGCGTGCTAAGAATCAAGGACCCCCTGATCTCTGTTAACAGAGACATCATCTCTATTCTCCTCTTTGGTCATCCCGATATGAAACTGATCGGGATCTCGCATCTAGAAACCGCTTTAAGCTGTGGAGATCAGTTGCAAATTGTCAGTTATGAAAGCCAGGAACCAGAAGAGAGTTTCCGATGAGTGCTGTTTTTTCATGACTGGTTGGAGTCCAAACGCTCTTGAATCATCACCTTGCCCAAGAACGAAGAACAGATCTTCGCTCTGGAACGAATAGCAGGTTTTTTATTCGGAGAACGGAGAACCTCTCAACGGTCAACCAGTCCTATGCTCTTTCCAATCGGTGAGTAGCCCGGGGGGATTTCACCCCCAGGCTCTCTCAGAACCGGACTTGAACCTCTCGATTCATCCGGCTCCCATTATCCAGCCGCATAGATTATCCCCATTGTCCATTGTGCAAAGGAGATTTCATACGACCTCATTTTGT
>NZ_AYTW01000003.1 GCF_002752635.1 Mesotoga sp. Brook.08.105.5.1 | reverse complement strand
CCCCCCCGGGGGCAAAGCCCCCAGCATCTTTCCCCGGATGCCCTTCCCGGCCTTCCTTCCCCCCCCCCGCCGCCCCCCCTTCCCGGCGGAGCCAACCTTTCCTTCTTTTCCCCCTTTTCCCACCCCCCAATCCCCCTCCCCCCCCCCCGCCCCGGTTTTCACAAAACATTCTTTCCTTTACATTTTCCTTCGAAGAAATCTATTGATCTTTTCAGAATCGTCTTCTTGAGGAGTATTGAGGTCAAATGGCCTGTAGGCATCCATCGGAGTGTCGAATTTGGTATCCTCTCTGAGAGTTCCTTTGTGGAGCGTCTGGGGACGAAAATGTCGAAGAGGGCACCGTTTATGAGAGTCGGACACTTGACAAACTTCGCGAATGTCAGTGGGTCGTACTCAAAGCAGGATATTGGAGCACTACCGATTTCCAGCTCGGGGCCCTCCAAGGAACGGATGTATCTCTCATAATCTTCACCATGCAGTTTCTTGCATTTCTCCTTGTTGCAGGACCCGTCCTCTTCGTATTTGACTCTCATCACACCTGTCACGAAGCTCTTCCAGGTTATGTGGTAGAAATTCCCGCCCGTGACGACGAGCGAGAGTGCGCAGATCGACCTGTCGAGTGCCGCCGTTATGACAGATATAAACCCTCCGAAGCTGTATCCCATCAGAAAGTAAGGTGGAGGGCACTCCCATTTGAGGTAATTCAAACATGTAAGACCGTCAACAACCGCGTTTTCAAAACGCTCCCTAAGAACATCTGTTCTAGGATCGAGAAACAGCTCTCCCGATCTGTAGCCTATGGGGGTTCTTTCGAAATGATAGGGAAGTATCATCATAGCACCGGCATAACCCGTCTTCGCAAGGTTTTCGGGAAACCACCTCAGGTAATCGAGGTTCTTTTCCCCCCTTCCATGAAAGAAGAGAACAGTCCCCTTTCTTCCTCCTTTGTAAAGGTATAGAGGGAGATCTCCGTTCTCTGAAAAGCCACTCGGATAGTTGGACTTCAGAATTATTCTCGAGCCTTTATCGCTATCGGATCTCTCTATTATTTCTGGATGATCGGAATAACGTCTTGCAAAAACCACATTCTCCATTTACTTCTACCTCAACAAAATTATATAATAATTCGATAAGCTAACCTGTACCCTTGGGAGGAATCAATGAACACTCTAGCAGTTGCAGTAGCTATCGTTGTCTTAATTGTATCTCTAAAGATCCTCAAAGACATTTCCTTGTCGCTTTTGATCTCGGTCATTGGTCTTGGTATTGTGCTAATGATCTCCCCGACAAACTATCTTAGCGCGTTCGTTGAAGAGATTACAGACTGGGAATTCTGGAAGGTTATCATTACAGTCTTCTCGATTTATCTCATGGGAGAAACAATGGACAAGAGTGGCAACTCTTCAAGGTTTGTGAAAGCCGTTGAAAGGCTTTTCCCCGAGCCGAGAGTCTCGATAGCCCTTATGCCGGCAATAATCGGTCTTCTTCCAATGCCTGGAGGGGCGATGTTTTCTGCTCCAATGGTGAAAGATCTGGCAAGGGCCGATCCCACGATTTCCAATGAAGACGGACTAGTGTTCAATTACTGGTTCAGACACGCGATGGAGTTCTTCTGGCCGCTCTATCCAGCCCTCGTAATTGCCTCGGGGATATCTAGAATCAGTTTGAACACACTGGTAATATGGCTAATGCCCATTGGAGCCGTTGCGCTTGTTGCGGGCTATCTACTTATGATTCGCAAACCTATTAGAATCCGTTACAGCCATTTCGCGATGAGAGAGCTTATTATCAGCGCGTGGCCGATTATCGCCGTGATCGTGCTTGTAATTCTCAATCAGCCAGGGTGGCTGGCAGTTCTGGGAACCTCGATAGTATATATGCTTATAAACAAAAACAAGAAGAAGGTTCTCGTTTCTTCTTTGAAATACAAGACTTTCATTCTTCTTCTAACAGTATTCTTCTACAAGAACCTCGTTGAGACAGTCGGGATTCCACAATCTATGGGTTCGGAACTTACGGCCTGGTCGATTGCACCGCTGACTCTCGTAGTACTTCTGCCCTTTCTCATGGGATTCATGACTGGGGTAACTCAGGCCGGCGTCGGACTCAGTCTTCCACTGATTCTAAGTATGGGCAACGGTTATGGTACACTCTCTACAACGATTCTCGCCTACACTTTTGCAGTTGTGGGAGTTCTTGTTTCACCAGTCCATCTCTGCCTAGTATTGACGAGCGAATACTTCAAGGTAGAGTATCCAAGAATTGTGAGGAGAATTGCCGTTGCCACTTTGCTATCAATAACGGCAAGTGTAGTTGTCTTTGTACTCCTTAAGTCAACTTGAATTAACACAATTCCGGAGCTTTGTAGGGTATACTGTTACTTGCTTCAAAGATGACTGGAGGTGAGAATAGTTGAAAGAATACTCCGTTGTCCTATCGAACGTGACGAAGGTCTTCGATAACTCCTTTACAGCTGTGGACAACGTTTCTCTTAAGATAGAACAGGGTGAGTTCTTCTCTCTTCTTGGGCCCTCCGGTTGCGGAAAGACAACTATTCTAAGAATGATAGCCGGGTTTGAGGACCCTACCTCTGGCAATATAACTCTCAATGGCAAGAACATAATTGGAACTCCTCCCAACGAACGAGAAGTAAATACCGTCTTTCAAAATTACGCACTCTTTCCTCATTTGAGTGTTTTTGAGAACATAGCCTTCAGCCTGAGACTCAGGAAGGAACCCGAGAATGAAATCCGGCGCAAGGTTAAGGAAATGATAGATCTTACCCGCCTCAACGGACACGTTGAAAAGATGCCCTCACAGCTCTCCGGAGGTCAGAAACAACGCGTGGCGATCGCAAGAGCCCTTGTGGGAAACCCTGCCGTGTTGCTGCTTGATGAACCTCTCGCCGCACTGGACGCAAAGCTTAGACAGCACATGCTCGTTGAGCTTGACACGATACATGATGAAGTGGGGATCACCTTTATATATGTGACTCATGATCAGAGCGAAGCCATGTCGATTTCCGACCATGTGGCCGTGATGAACGATGGAGAGATTATTCAGCTGGGGACTCCCTTCGAAGTCTACGAGAGCCCGGTGAATGCTTTTGTTGCTAATTTCATTGGAGAGACGAATTTCTTCACCGGGAACGTCGAGAAAGTAGAATCCGAATACTTCCTGCTGGTTACCGAGAGATTCGGAAAAGTCTGGTTCTACAAGGATATGGAAGTAAGAGAGGGGCAGGAAATACAGGTCTCATTGAGGCCCGAGAAGGTGAAGATTACAAAGGACAAACCCGTTGTCCCCGAAGGAGCCAAGCTCAACGTCTTGAAGGGAGTGGTCGACGAGACCATTTATCTTGGAAACCAGACGAAGTACACCGTAGCTATCGGCGAATACTATATGAAAGCGTTCAAGCAGCATGTTAGATATCTGCTAGACGAAGTCATCATCTCCTGGAAAGATGATGTTTTTGTCTGGTGGTTCGCAGATGATAGCTACGTTCTCAGGGAAACGGGTGGTGTTCCAGTTGAAGAGTAATCGGAATCTGGCCGGATTCCTCGTTTCGATGCCTGGAGTTCTCTGGTTGACGGTTTTCTTTCTGATACCATATTTCATCATCATACTGTACAGTTTCCTGACGTCGGGAATATATGGTGGAGTGGAGCTTCCATTCACTTTGGAAAGCTACACTCGGATGCTGGGTAACGCGGGGTACTGGCAGATACTTTGGAAGACTGTTTGGATTTCTCTGGTTGCCACCGTGATTTGCCTGGGAATCGGTTTGCCCACTGCCTACTTCATAGCGACATCGAAGAGAAGCAACCTCTACCTCACTCTTGTTATCGTTCCTTTCTGGACCAACTTCCTCGTAAGGATATTCGGCTGGATGGTCATTCTGGGCAGAAACGGGGTTATTAACTCTTTTCTGCAGCTGCTCGGTCTTGAAGAGCCTCTTACTCTAATGTATACAACAGGGGCGGTGATCCTTGTCATAGTGTATATGTATCTCCCCTATATGATTCTTCCTCTTTATAGTGCAATAGAGAAGTTCGACTTCCGGCTTATTGAGGCTGCAATGGATCTAGGAGCGAAGAGAACCGAGGCCATCTTCAAGGTTCTTATTCCTTCCATTAGAGGAGGCATTATTGCGGGAATCATTCTAGTTTTCATTCCCGCTCTCGGCTCATACGCGATTCCCGATCTGGTCGGCGGAACGGATGGAGCTATGCTCGGAAACCTTATTGCAAGACAGCTTACTGTGGCAAGAGACTGGCCGTCTTCCTCGGCGATCTCAATGATCTTCCTGCTGATATCTACGTTGGGCCTGCTGGTCTACATGAGAATAAACAAGGTACAGAATAAGAGGCGGCTTACGATCCGCGAAAACTATATGAGAGAGGAAGAGATCTGATGGAGACAAAGAAGGTTATTGGAAGACGCAGATTCTCCATGACGATCACAACGCTGGCCTTCGTCTTTCTCTATTTGCCGATCGTGGCACTTATTGTACTCTCTTTCAACAGCGCAAGACAGGGAGTTACTTGGACGGGCTTCACCCTGAAGTGGTATTCCGAGTTGTTCAGACAGGCCGATGTCTGGAGGGCATTTCTCAATACAGTAATAATCGCATTGACCTCTTCTCTGGCCGCCACAGCGATAGGAACGTTCTCAGCTATGGCTCTCTACTGGTATCAGTCAAGGCTGAAAGGTTATCTGGGCATTCTTGTGTACACGCCTCTGATAATCCCGGACATTTTGATGGGAGTCTCGATGCTGATCTTCTTCGTCGCCGTCGGCGTTCCTCTTGGCCTTTTTACGATCTTCGTGGCACACGTTACTTTCTGTGTCTCTTACGTTACCGTAACGGTTATGACCAGACTTGAAGACTTCGACTATTCTGTGGTTGAAGCTGCAAGAGATCTTGGAGCCAAAACCCATGAGGTCTTCAGAAAAGTGATCGTTCCAATTATCATGCCTGGAATCATCGCCGGCTTCCTGCTCAGTCTCACTCTGTCAATAGACGACTTCGTAATAACATTCTTCGTCGCCGGCCCGGGATCTACAACACTGCCTTTAAAGATCTATTCAATGATTAAGTTCGGGGTCTCCCCGGTAATAAACGCGCTTTCCACACTGCTTCTGGTTGGTACTATGTTTATTTCCTTCTTTGGAAGCAGATTCAGAAAGCTAATCTTCTAGGAGGTGGGATTATTGATTAAGAGATTTACCATTACAGCTGTTGTGCTTCTGGTTGCCGCGCTGATGCTAGGTCAGGGAAATCTGATCATCTACGGCTGGTCGGATTACATACCAGATGAGGTTATCGAGGTTTTCTCTCAGGAGTACGGCATTAGAGTGACTTATGACACTTACGATTCAAATGAGACGATGTTTGCAAAGCTCAAAGCAGGTGCCCGCGGCTACGATCTTGCTATGCCTTCAGCCGATTACACAAGCATAATGATCAAGGAAGAGATGCTGCTCACGATAGACAAGTCGCTGGTTCCCAATCTTGCGAATATTGATCCCAATGTCATAGAAAAGATGTATTACGACCCTAACAACAACTTCAGCATCCCCTATATGGTAGGAACAACGGGAATTGCAGTCAATACGAAGTACATCAAGAGTTATCCGAGGTCGTGGAAGATCTTCGAACTGCCTCAACTCCAGGGAAAGATGACAATGCTCGACGACATGAGAGAGGTCTTTGGGGCCGCCTTGAAGTATCTCGGATACTCGGTCAACACGACCGATGTCAATGAGCTTCAGGAAGCAAAGAACCTAATCCTGAACTGGAAGAGAAATATCGCCAAGTTTGATAACGAGCTCTTTGCCAAAGGAATAATCTCCGGCGAGTTCTGGGTAGTCCACGGATACGGAGAAAACATCTTCTATGAGGCAACCGAAGAAGAGCTTAAGGACATCGATTTCTTCATTCCCTTTGAGGGCAGTACGATGTGGATCGACAGTTTCGTTATTCTAAAAGGCTCGAATAACGTTGAGAACGCTCATCTGTTCATAAACTTCATTCTGAGACCCGAGATAGCGGCTATGATCTCAGACTATCTACTTCTTCCCTCTCCAAACGTGCCTGCTAGAGAGCTTATGGAGGAAGAGCCCGTCTATACCTTTGAAGAAATGGAAAACACCGAATTGATCAAAGATCTCGGGCCGGACCTTAGACTTTACAACACTCTGTGGAACGAGATTCGTTTCGGTCTCTAGTGTGGATACTCTGAAGATTCTTTGAGCTTTACAGAAGTGGCGCATCTCCTTTTCAGAGAGATGCGCTTTTTCTTTGGGAGTCACATATCTTTGATAGTTTGCGTTGACCTGTGCTAGACTCTACAGGTCATGGAATTTGAAGAGGTGGTTTATGATTTCCATTGAAGATTTCGGAAGCAAGCTCACCAATAACATATCGAAAGTGATAGTAGGAAAAGAAGCTATTATCGAGAGAGTTCTCGCAGTCCTTCTAAGCGGCGGCCACGTCTTGATAAATGATGTACCCGGAGTTGGGAAGACGATGTTGGCCAGAAGTCTGGCCATTTCCCTGGGACTCGATTTCAACAGACTGCAGTGTACTCCCGACCTTCTCCCAGGAGACGTTACGGGCATCAGTATTCTTAACCTCAAGACCAATGAGTTCACATTCAGAAGGGGGCCGGTTTTCACCCAGATTCTTCTCATCGACGAAGTGAACAGAACAACTCCGAGAACGCAATCTGCCCTACTCGAAGCTATGGCAGAGAGACAAGTCACAGTAGACGGCAAGACCTTCAATATGGAGCATCCCTTCTTCGTTATTGCGACTCAAAATCCCGTCGAATTTGAAGGGACTTTCCCTCTTCCCGAAGCTCAACTGGATAGGTTTGCCATATCTTTGACAATGGGCTACCCAGGCGAGGAAAGCGAGAAGAGTCTGCTTAAGGGAATCTTTCGGGAGCATCCGATAGCTTCGTTAGGATCTGTTTCCAATTGCGAGGAGCTGAACGAAGTCCTTCGCCTGGTCAAAGAGGTCGCAATTGAGGACTCCCTTCTCGGGTATATTGTCTCCATTGTCAATGCAACAAGAAGACACAAAGATGTTCAGCTAGGCTCTAGCCCAAGAGGTTCAATCGCTTTGATGGAAACCGCCAGGGCTCTAGCCGGACTGAGAGGCAGGGATTACGTCATTCCCGACGATGTAAAGGAAGTGGCTCCAGATATTCTCTCTCACAGAATTATGATCAAGCCAGAAGCCCGTCTCATGAGGAGATCCAGCAGAGAAATCGTTCTTGACATCGTCGAGTCTGTACCGATCCCTATAGACTATGAAGAGGCTTGAACTCGAGGAGATAAACTCAAAAGGAAAACCGCTAATAATAATGACGGCAGTTTCCATTTGCTGGTCGATATTGTTCTTCAACGCGTATTCGGCAACATTCCTCACTCTCTCGGCAATTGTATGGCTCTATTACTGCATCACAAGAGCGACTATAAGAAAGCTAGTTATCAGTCGTTCCCCGGATAGAGAAAGGCTTTTCTCCGGTGAATCTCTCACTGTTGAATACACAATCGAAGGTGGCTCTCTGGTATCTCTTAACTGTACTATATTTCCTGTCATAAGAGCGGAGAGAGAATACCTTGGATCCGAGGAGAGTTCAGTAATCCTTTCTTCGGACAATAACTCCGTAGTAGAAACTAGGCTGACTTTCAGGAAGCGAGGTAAGAAAGATATATCGCGTGTAGTTCTCATTTCAAGAGATCCGCTTAGGTTTTTCTCGCATACTGCAACATATTCGGCAGTCGAATCCGTTCTTGTGCTTCCAAGAGTCCTGAATCTCGATTCCTTTCCCCTGAGACTCAGAGAACTCCTTCCAGGTAAGCGGAGCGATTTCCAGTTGATGGAGGACCCGGTCGATTTCAAGGGTATTAAGGAGTATGAAAGAGAGCCTCTTAACAGGATCCATTGGAACGCATCTGCCAGGCTCGGAAAACTCATGAGCAAGGAGTTTGGCTACACCGCTGTTAGCAAAACCCTGCTCTACCTCGACCTCAACCTTTCAAAGGAGATATTCGCCCGCGATGTGTGGGAGAAAATCAGAATCGACTATGAAGAGATCGCAGTCCAGCTTGCTCTTGGTCTTGTCAGGTTCTCATATGAAACTGGAGGAAGTATAGGACTCGTAGTTGTCGGTGAGAAGATACTTAGGCTGAGCGATTCGGGCCGAGACTGGACAGACTTCGCCGAAGCGCTCTCCGAAAGTAAAGGCAGTGATCAGGGCCCCCAGCTTCCAGATGTTCTGGAAGGTGATCTTGAACGCTTCGATCCCTCAACCACGGTCGTAATAGTCTCGCTTTATCTCGGAGAGGAGATCCTGCCGCATCTGCTTAAAGCAAGGTCACACTCTAGCCGTGTAGTTGTTATTATTGTTCCGTTCAATCCCAGAGAACCGTGGACCAAACGTACTATCTCTTACCAAATGCTTCCCAGAACTATCGAAGAGCTCAGAAGGCGTGCCGCCCTTCTTGAACAGGAACAGATAATCGTACGTGTCGTAGGAGACAATCAGTCGATCCAGGAGGTGCTGATCGATCTTGAGAATCGATAGAACCTCGCTGACGGGGGCCGCTACAACCTTTTTGATCTGCTTCGTGCAGTTGTTCTTCGCTGGAGGAGCCGTTTTTGCCGTCTGTCTTGCTGGACTTGTAGCCTTTCTCTTTTACCTCGGACGAACAAAGACGGGGTGCAGCGTCTACTTGCTTCTTCCAACCCTGCTATTCACAACAACTATTCTGTTGTTTGGAGTTTTGAGAAGCGGTTTAGCTCTGTCGGTTTCCGCACTGGGAGCTATGGCAGGAATCGTTCTCTCGATGGACAGAAACGAATACATCTCAGTTGCAGGAGTCTTCATTGTGGGATTTTCTCTTTCGGTTAGTCCCGTTCTACACCACACTGGAGCCTATGTCACTCTGATATTGATATTCGTAAGACTGCTTCTAATACCGAAGGCACCAAGAGTCTTCCTTACTCTAGCGGTCCTTCTTCCTCTGCTGACCATAGCCCTTCTGGGCGATTACAGAGGAGGGTTGATTCCTTCAGCAAACAGAGCCGCTGTCTCTGAGGTCTCAGAAAGCGAGATAGAGTCTTCGAGAGACGAGGAGCAACCTTCATTTTTCTCTGAAGAAGCAGAATCTTCAATGGCACAGAGAGCCGACGGCGGTTTTGAAATCGCTATTCCAGAAGAGGTCCTCGAAGTCGGCTTCATAGATTCTATCTTTCTCTTTGGGTTCTACACAATCATCCTGATTCTCGTGATTTCAGTGGCAAGGAAGGCTCTGAGAGAATTCAAAGGGTGGGTACGACTTGTTCCGCCTCTTATGATATTGGTATCTGTAGTTGTAGTTCTTGTCGGGGGTTTCATGTACCTAAGATCGTTACCGCTTTCAGAAGATATCGTATTTGGAACAGGCGGTATCTCCAGCGATCTTTCAACTTCTATGCCTTCCTCTGGAGGGGAAGTTGCTCGGCAGGAGGAAGGCGAGCCTCCGTCTGTAGAGATTGCCAGTGCCGGGCGGTCGTTCTACTTGATCCTAAGAGTTGCCACCCTCACCGGTATAGCCCTTCTCTCGGCGGCTCTTGCCTACATGGTATTCTTTATCACTAGAAGACGCCAGATGAATCCTTCGACGCCTGAGGCAGAAGAACCAATCGAGGAGGAAGTGCATCGCATTGTAACCGAACTCCCCGCATATGGAGAAGGGAAGGAGTTCATAATATCAGCTTATCAATGGCTCAGAGAAATGTACTTTAGCGATTATCGTCAGCTGACTCCGTACGAACTGGTCTGGCAAACAAAGGGCATAACAAAAAGTCTGTTGACCAAACTGACAGCGATATATGTTCCTGTCAAGTATGGAAATCGTGATCCGGAAAGAACCAGCTGCGAGAAATTCGAAAGACTTTTTTTGGAACTAATTAAATCGCTGGAGACGGCTATCACAGCCATGTAAAGGATGTTACGGATTTTGTTTTGGTGATTGTTTCAAAGACAAAACGCCTGAATATTAGAGATAGTCAAATTAATTTTGCGGTCAACTTGCATTTTATTCGAAAGTCTGTGTTATAATCAATCTGTCCAAAGGACACTATCGCTTTGCAAGTGGTGCAAGGTAGTTTTAAGGAGGAACATTTAGGTATGACAGGAACAGTAAAGTGGTTCAACGGAACAAAAGGTTATGGATTCATTACTAAGGATGACGGTGGGGATGTTTTCGTTCACTTTTCAGCTATTGAGATGGACGGTTTCAAGACCCTTGACGAAGGACAGAGAGTCGAATTCGATGTTGAAGACGGTCCAAAGGGTCCTCAGGCAGCAAAAGTTAGAATTGCGAAGTAATCGATTGTCCATATAGGAACCGGATCGCCCGCTTTTAGCGGGCGATTTTTTTGTCGCTCTCCCTTATGATCATCTGACTAATCATTCATCCTTGTGCTAACATATCAATAATCAAACTAAACAACGGGAGGAAACGATGGACTCCAGATCAATGAATCTACTTGACGGAACCATGTTCTTCAGTGCCTTCTCTTCGGGTGCTACGGCTGTTATCAAGGAGCAAAACTATTTGAACAAGATAAACGTCTTCCCGGTCGCAGACGGTGACACCGGAACTAATCTCGCCTCAACGATGAAGTATATACTTGAGCTCACCTCTGTCTCCAAATCGATAGGCAAGACGACCAGATCAATCGCTGATGCTGCTTTAATGGGTGCGAGGGGAAATTCAGGAGCGATTTTTGCCCAGTACATGCATGGGCTCAGTACTGCAATAGGAAATCGTGAAAGCATAGACAGGCAGACTTTCGCACGAGCGGCTCAAGAAGCAATATCCTACGCTTATAACGCAATGGTTACTCCAGTTGAAGGAACTATGCTGACCGTTATGAAAGACTGGGCCGATGCTCTCAATACTATTGACGGTTCCGACAAATCGCTGCTCGAAGTGATAACTCAGTCGCACGCAGTCGCTCAGAAGTCGCTCGAAGAAACCCCTGAGAAACTCTCCATACTGAAAAAGGCCGGCGTAGTCGATGCCGGCGCAAAGGGCTTTGTTGCATTTATTGAAGGGATCAAAACCTTTCTAAGCGGCAAGAGTGTGAATCTCGAAGATGAGATAATCCCTGATGTTGAGCTAAGAAATCACGTTCACATCGACGAAGGGAACATTGAGAATAGATTCTGTACTGAAGCGATAATTGAAGGTACTAAACTGAATATCGAAGGAATTAAGTCAATCATTAGCGAATCTGGAGACTCCGCTCTTGTTGCCGGCACCGAGAGCAAAGTAAGAATTCATGTTCACACAAACGAACCGGCTGAGTTGTTTTACAAGCTTAAAGATTTCGGTGCTGTCACTCAGCAGAAGGTTGACGACATGGAGATGCAGTATAGAGTTAGCCAGAAACGGAAATACCCAATCGCTCTCGTTGTTGATTCGGTATGCGACTTGCCGAAGGAAGTGATAGACTACTACCAGATTCAGATGGTTCCTCTCTATCTGAACTTTGGTCAAAGCCAGTATCTGGACAAGATAACCATGAAGGCCGATCAGTTCTATTCTTTGCTCGATTCCGCAGATGAATACCCCGTTTCAGCACAACCTGGTATGAACACTCTCCAGAACCTTTACCACTTTCTAGGAACTCACTATGACTCAATAATCGCCATTCATGTCTCAGACAAACTCAGCGGCACGTGGAACGCAAGCACCAAAGCCGCCGAAAAACTAAAGAAGAAGATCAGTGTTATCAACTCCCGCCATGTTTCCGGATCGATCGGCCTGCTAGCACTGAAGGCCGCCCGGATGATCGAAGAAGGGAGTGTCCACGATGATATCGTCGAGACGATCGAGTCCCTGACAAAAAACACGAGGATCTTCGTAAGCGTCAATACTCTCAAATACATGGTGAAAGGCGGGAGGGTAAGCCCTGTTCTTGGACTTGTGGGAAAGGTGATGAATTTGAAGCCAATAGTCTCAGTCGACAGGGAAGGCAATTCAAAGCTTTATGGAAAGGCCTTCAGCAAGTTGGGCAATATGAAGAAGATACTTGGATTCGTCGAGGAGCTGAACCGCAAGTGCAACGTTGTCTCATACAATATAACCCATGCCCACGCTCATAAAACGGCAAAGGCTTATGAAGACAGTCTGACCAAACTGCTCGGCAGGAAGCCTGAATACATAATGGAGGTCTCTCCTGTTGTCGGCATCAGCGCAGGAGTTGGAGCTATAAGCGTTTCAGTACTTTGCAAAAGCGACACATGGGCCCCCGATGTAAGAATAAAGTGAGGTGCAATGATGGCATATGTGATCCTTTTCAATGCTTTAGTCGTAGTCGCCTATATGTCTGCATTCTTCGTAATCGGGACAGCGAAGAAGGATAACTCTGTCGTAGACATCGGCTGGGGTGCCGGGTTCGTTATGGTGGCCTTTTTCACGCTCTTCGTGTACGGTGAGTTCAACGCCAGGCAGATAATCACAACCACGCTGATCACATTCTGGGGAACGAGGCTGAGTACCCACATATTCAGAAGGAATTGGGGACGGGGAGAGGATTTTCGCTACTTACAGATGAGGGAGAAATGGGGAGACAAGGTACTTGTAAGATCCTTCCTTCAGATTTATATGCTCCAGGGGGTTTTCATGTTAATAATATCGTACTCCGTCATGTTGATAAATAGCCATTCAGGCCGGGAATTTGGACTTGCCGATATACTCGGCATTTTGATATGGGCCTCCGGGTTTGCTGTCGAATCGATCGCCGATGCTCAGCTAAAGGCTTTTGTGAAAACCAAGAAGCCAGGAGAGGTTATGACTGGAGGGCTGTGGAGGTACTCTAGGCATCCAAACTATTTCGGAGAAGCCGTGCAGTGGTGGGGCATTTTCGTGATTGCCCTTTCTATCGATGGCGGACTTTGGGCTATCATAAGTCCGATAACCATAACCATACTGTTGAGATTCGTCTCGGGGGTACCTTATCTGGAGAGGAAGTACAGAGATTACCCTGCTTTCAAAGAGTACTTGAAAGAGACCAACGCCTTCATTCCCTGGTTCCCACGAAAGAAGTAGCGTGATTGACATGGAAGTTGTTTACTCCGCCATCTTCGCTTATCTAGTAGGATCTATTCCAACAGCGTTTCTTTTTGGGAAGATTCTCTATGGGTTTGATATAAGAAAGCAGGGCACAGGAAACATGGGCGCCTCAAATATGGTGGCCGTTAAAGGCTGGAAGATTGGCATACTAACAGGGGCAATTGACTTCATGAAGGGAATGGGCACGATTCTTATAATCAAAGGGCTCTCAGCTCATTGGACATATCAGATGCTCTTCATTGCGGCAAGTTTCGCGACAATCGGCCACATGTATCCCATCTTTCTGAAGTTCAGGGGTGGTAAGGGAACTGCCACATTGGCCGGTGGCCTCGTAGGTCTTGATTACCAGGTCGCGCTGATCTGTATGGTCATACTTCTCGCTTTTATCGCGATTACGGACTACGCAGCTCCGGGTGTTATCGCCGTCTCTTCAGTAATGATCTTCCTTTTCAGAATCTTCGGATACAGATGGGGAATATCTCTTCTGCTGATACCCATTGCAGTGATTATGATAGGCAGAAATCTCGAGAATATCCAAAGGATTTTGCGTGGAGAAGAACCGGGGCTGAGGGCGCACATAAGAAAAAAGAAAAAGGCCATACAAGAAGAGACCTGAGGGTCATTTCTCAAATACCCAGGTAAACTTTTCGAACTTCTTCACTCTCAAGGAGCTCCTTTGCAGGCCCCTCGAGAGTTATTTTGCCGGTTTCCAGTACATAAGCGTATTCAGATATCTCCAACGCCTTTGCTGCGTTTTGTTCTACAAGTAGAATCGTCACGCCTTTCGAATTCAATTCATGAATCGCTTGAAAAACCTCTTCGACGACAATCGGCGCCAGACCAAGTGAAGGTTCATCCATCATAATCAGATCTGGGTTTGCCATAAGACTGCGGCCTATCGCCAGCATCTGTTGTTCTCCACCTGAGAGCGTCCCGCCCAGTTGCTTAAGTCTCTCTCTCAGTACCGGGAAGAGGGATAAAACCGTATCGAAGTTCGCTTCGATTTCCGATTTGTCTTTTCTGTTGTATGCACCCATTAGAAGGTTCTCCCTAACCGTAAGATTCGAAAATATTCTTCTTCCTTCAGGCACGAGAGATATTCCTCTTCTTGCTGTTCTAGCGGCACCAAGTCGGTTTATGCTATTCCCTCTGAACGATACGGATCCTCCGGATGGTCTTATCAAGCCGCTGATAGCTCCAAGCGTTGTGCTCTTGCCGGCTCCGTTTGAACCGATTATCGTCACAATACTGCCTTCTTCTATGGAGAGGGTAATACCCTTAACGGCTTTAATAACTCCATAGGAAACCTGAAGTTCTTCTACAGTGAGGATTTCACTTCCCAACGGTAACCCACTCCCTTCCCAGATAGGCTTCGATAACCTTCACATCCTTCTGAACAAAGGCGGGATTTCCTTCACTAATCGTCCTCCCATGGTCTAGAACCATTATTCTCTCACATAGACCCATCACAAGCTTCATGTCATGCTCTATGAGCAATACGGTTAAGCCAAAGTCGTCCCGGATTCTCCTTATGGTATTCACCAGGCCAATTGTCTCCGAGGGATTCATTCCGGCGGCCGGTTCGTCTAGAAGGAGTAGAGTTGCACCAGTAGCCATGGCTCTAGCAATCTCAAGAAGTCTTTGTGAACCATAAGGAAGAGAGCTGGATTTCTCGTCTGCATGTCCGTCAAGATCAAAAACGCTCAAGAGCTCCATCGCCTTAGATCTCATTTCACTTTCCTTTTGCGAATAGCCGATTCTTGAAACGCTCTTGAAGAACCAGCTCATAGCCTCTCCATTGCTTGCAATAGTATGATGTTGAGACACCATAACATTCTCGAGAACTGTGAGATCCTTGAACAATCTTATATTCTGAAAAGTCCTGGCAATTCCATTTCTGGTAATTCTGTCCGGCGGCAGTCCCGTTATCTCTTTCTCCTTGAATAGAACTCGCCCCTCTGTTGGCCTGTAATGGCCGGTAATCATGTTGAATACTGTCGTCTTACCGGCTCCGTTAGGTCCGATAAGCCCGAATATCTCTCTTTCCTTTACCTCAAGACTTACCTCTCCTATGGCTGTGAGTCCTCCAAACTTCATCGTAATACTATCTAGAGTCAAAAGGCTCATTTCTTTTCTCCTCTCCTGAAGAGTGAGACGAGCCCCTCCCAGGAGAACTCGCTCCTTCCCATTATTCCTCTGGGCCAGAAGATCATTATTATTACAAAGAGGCCGGAGAAAACAAGCATTCTCATCCCGCTCATCCCCACGATTTTTAAGCCAAATAGATTCATGGGACCTTCTAGGAATCGCAGCCATTCGCTCAAGAATGCGAATAGCGCACCCCCTATAATCGCTCCTGTTATGCTCCCCAGACCTCCAAGCACGATCATTATCAGCACATTGAATGTGAGAAGGATGCCAAAAGTGTTTGTTCTGGGATCTATTGTGCTTAGCCAGTGCCCGTACAGAGAGCCTGAGATACCCGCAAAGAACCCTCCTACTACAAATGCCATCAGTTGATGTTTAAAGACGTTGATACCCATAGCCTGAGCCGCTACTCTATCTTCTCTAATAGCTCTCAAGGCCCTTCCAAAGGAGCTGTAAGAAAGACTCATCACACATGCGACTGTCACGAGTAGCCAACCCCATGCCCACCAAACATTTGAGTAATCGGGAAGTGCCTTCAAACCGAGTGCCCCGTTAGTGATCGAATTGAGATTGAGAGCGAAGATTCTTATTATCTCGGAGAAACCGAGAGTTGCAATAGCAAAGTAGTCACCGGTGAGCCTAAGAGATGGCCATCCGATGAAGAAGGCGAACAATGCAGCAACCAAGCCCGCAATTATCGTCGCCCAGAAAAATGGGATCTGGATCGAATTGAGGGGCCAGATCAGCTTCTCGATTAGAAAAGTCATCTCCTTCTGCTGGGGAGAGAGAGTCAAAAGGGCGGAAGTGTATGCACCAAGTGCAATGAAGCCGGCATGCCCAAGGGAGAAGACACCAGAAATACCATTGACAAGTGTGAGGCTTACCGCCATTATTCCATATATTCCGATTAGAGTTATTATTCTTGAATAGTAGCTGTTCAGCAGTTCCTGCGAGAGAAACAAGAGAAGCGCTATCACCGGCAGGGCAGACAGCGTGAGTAGAGTCTTGGTCTTTTTCGACATACCAGTCACACCTTCACTATTTCCGGTTTACCCATGAGCCCTGAAGGCTTCACAGAAAGGATAACAATCAGAATGATGAAAGCAAATGCGTCCCGGTAACCTGCTGCTCCAGGCATAATCCCGACCATCATTACTTCGGTTATTCCAAGTATCAGCCCACCTAGCACCGCTCCAGGGACCGACCCTATCCCGCCAAAAACGGCGGCGACAAACGCCTTCATTCCAGGTATGAATCCCATGTAAGGCCACACCTGCGGATACCTGATCGCCCAGAGAATGCCACCAATTCCCGCAAGCGCCGAACCTAGAGCAAACGTCATTCCAATCACTTTATCAACATTCACACCCATTAGCGATGTTGTCTGGATATCGAGAGAAACGGCTCTCATCGCCATCCCAACTTTCGTCTTGAAGATGAACCACCAAAGAAAGACCAGTGCTATTGCAGCAACGATTAGCGTTATGAGGGAGATGACGGGGAATCTTATTCCTCCAACTATCACTTCTCTGCCGTACTTCATCTCGACCTGGCCTCCGATTATTATCATCTCGTTCAAAGACTGAGGGAAGATGGTTCTGAAGGATCTGGGAATACCCGAAAAGATGACGACGGCAAGGCTTTCGAGGAAGAAAGAGACCCCGATTGCAGTTATTAGCGCAGATATTCTCGGTGCATTCCTTATCGGCTTGTAGGCGATCCTGTCAACCGTGAATCCAAGAAGTGCCGCACAAGAGATCGCGAGTACCGCGGCCAGATACCACGGTAACTGCGCCAGCGTAACAAAGAAAAACGCAAAGTAGACAGCCATCATGAAGATATCTCCATGAGCAAAGTTGATCAGCCTCAAGATTCCGTACACCATCGTATAACCTATGGCTATCAATGCGTAGAGGGAACCAAGGCTGAGACCGTTGACAAAGTTCTGTAAGAGAGTCTTAGGATCCAAGTTCACACCTCCGGCCGATTGGAAAGAGAAAGAAGAGGGCGGGGCCGATTAAAGCCCCGCCTGCTCTATGGATTGATCGTTGTATCGTACACGAACTTCCCGTCTTCGATCCTTACAATCGCTACGGACTTTATCGCATCGCCATTTTCATCTATCGTGATTATCCCCGTCACGGCAGGAAAATCCTTTGTCTGTCTAACGGCCACGGCAATGGCTTCTCTATCTGTGCTCCCCGCACGTTCTATTGCGTCCCTTACAACGAGATAAGTATCAAACCCGAGGGCAGTGAATGTTCCTGGTGCTTCGCCGTACTTCGCAGTGTACGCTTCGACAAAGAGCTTTGCGTTCTCAGTCAGCGCAGGGCTTCCGGCATCGTAGTGAGTGGTGAAGTACAAACCGTTGACGGCATCTCCTCCGATTTCAATCGTCTCGGGAACGGCCGCGCCGTCACCTGCGATTATCGGTTCGTAAAAACCCAGCTGCCTTGCCTGGATAGCAATAAGGGCTATCTCCTGATAGTACCCAGGGATAAAGAAGGCACCGGCTCCTTTGGATATAGCATCAGAGACCTGAGCGGTGAAGTCCTGATCTCCAGATTTGTAATACTCATAGAAAACGCTCCCCCCGAGCACAAGTGCAGTCTCTTTGAAGTAATTCGCGAATCCGACCGCGTAATCCTGCTCAACGTCTACGAAGACGGCAACATTTTCTGCACCCATGTTGTTGAATGCAAGCAAAGCTGCCGCGACTCCCTGGAATGGATCGCTGAAGCAGACACGAGAAACATACTTCTTGTCCTGCGTTACGAGAGGATTAGTTGAACTTGGTGATACCATCGCGACTCCGTTCTCTTCTGCAACCGTTCCTCCTGCGATCGTGTTCGAACTTATCACCTGGCCGATAATCGCAACTACTTTTTCCTGTTCTATTGCGCGGCGGGCGGTGTTAACGGCCTGAACCTTGTCGGAGTTGTTGTCAAGCAAGACAATTTCGATCTTTTCCCCAAGTACTTCTGGAAAGAGCTCATTAGCGAGCTCGACACCCTGCCAAATCATCTGGCCAAAGGCAGCGACTCCACCCGTCATAGGAAGAATTGCTCCCACCTTGATTGAAGCAAGTGCTGACACGGAAAGAATTACGACCAAAAGAATTACAAAGAGTTTTCTCATACTTCTACCTCCTCCTGAAGTGGTTACAAGTGAATGAGACTAACCCAATAATCGTGAGATCTCAACAAATCCTCACAGGTGCAAAATTCAGAGTTCTAAGCTAATTATTCCCCCGAAAGTACGCGTAACTAGCTCGAACGAAGATATACGAGCTCTTGCATGTTGTACGAATACTACCACTAAAGACGATAAGGAAATATGAACAAATGCAACAATGAAGCGAATTTTGGTAACATATCGAAGACATCGGGTGTAAGCGGATGTAGTCGCCTCTGAATAGACTTGACATTGCGACTTCTATATTACCGGGTTCAGCCAACTTTTACTCAGAATAACAACGGCCGCCACAAGAGCAATTACAAGATTGCTGATGAGCATTGCGTACCAGATTCCCGTGGTTCCAAGAGAGAGACCAAATATATATATCAATGGGAGACGGATAGCCCACAATCTTGAGATGTTAAGTACCATAGACTGCACAGTGTGACCTGATCCCCTCAAGGCCATATCAAATATGTTGTAACTAGCAAAGAAGGGTATCGAAAAGGAGACTATCCTGAAGTACTTCTCGCCTTCGATAAGAACGAGCGGGTCGTCTATGAAGAATGCGGTGACTTCCTTTCCGAAGAAGAATGTCCCTGTGCAGATTATTCCAACAATCAGCACATTTATTCCCGTCGCTTTCCATACAACTGAATAAGCATCATTCTTCCTTCCGGCCCCGAGATACTGCCCAACCATCGATGATGTTGCCTGAGATAGGCCGAATGAGAACATCGTTGCAAGCGATGTTATTCTGTTGCCTACACCGAGAGCGGCAGTTGCCACGGAGCCAAATCTGGCAACTATCGAAGTTATTATCAGAAAGGCAAGTGCCGTTATCGACTGCCCGGCCGAAGACGGCAGACCGATTCTCAGAACTCTAGTAAGAGTCTTCCACCTTGGCCAGAGATCTTTCAACTGGACTTTGAACCCTCTCTTCCCCTTGAACAAAATGACTGTCGCAACTATTACTATAAGTCCTCTGGAAACAACTGTAGCAAGCGCCGCCCCAAAGACCTCAAGTCTCGGAAAGCCTATTCCGAAGATCAGAAGTGGGTCGAGTACTGCATTCACCGATACGGAAATTCCCATCAGATACATCGGGGTTTTCGTGTCTCCTATGGCAGTGAAGAGTGAGTTGAAGGTGAACATTGTGAAGGTAAACGGAGCTCCAAGGAAGATGGTTCTCATATACGTATTTGTCACCGAGAGAAGCTCGGGTGGAATGCTGAGAAGCTTCAAGACCATTTCGGAAAAGACCGCCCCAAGCAGGCCTAGAACAACGGCAACAATGAAACTTATCGATATTACCTGTCCGGCGACATGAGAAGCCTCTTCTTTTTTGCCCGCTCCGATATTCTGAGAGACAAGTGCGAGCCCGGCTACGGCAAGTCCGCCACCGATAGAAATCAGAAGAAATATCGCTGGCCACGCAATCGTCGGTGCAGAGATCTCTACCTTCCCTAGTTTTCCAAGCCAGTAAGCATCAACCATGTTGTAGACTGTTTGAAATAACATGGTTATAACCGCTGGCCAGGCCAATTTCAAGAGAGCGGCCATCATCTTCTCATTCAGTATATTGACTCGTTTCATGTTCACTCCTATGATTTCGAATGCGTACCAATTCATTTATAGCATATTCGTTACGAAATACGAAGCGAAGCCGAGGTTAGAGGTTAGAGGACGGTGGTCAGAGGTTTGAAGAACAAAGAACAAGATGGAAATTGCGCGCCAGTGATACTTTTGCACGCCGCTCGTGGTAGGGGGTTGGTAAGAGCAAAAGATCAGTTGCAAGATGCAGAAGTGATGCTGCCTCCGGCAGGAAGTGAGGCTCGCTGGCGCGAGGAAGTGATGCCCAGAGGAACATCCGGGGAAGTGATGCTGACGCTTTCGCGCCAGGAGGCAAAAACCAAACAAAAAGAGCAAGCAAATTAAAGTAATCTGATCAGGACGAACTTACTTTGTCAGCTGAAGTGCTCCTGTTCAGGATCTGGTCTTATGGAAAATCGTGGTTGGGGGTCGGAGGTCGGGGGTTGGTAAGAGAAAGAACAGAAGTGATGCTGCCTCCGGCAGGAAGTGAGGCTCGCTGGCGCGAGGAAGTGATGCCCGGAAGGGAATCCGGGGAAGTGATGCTGGCGCTTACGCACCAGGAGGCAAAAACCAAAGAAAAAGAGCAAGCAAATTAAAGTAATCTGATCAGAACAAACCATTCTGTCATCCTGAAGCGCTCCTGTTCAGGATCTGGGCTTTGGAGGAACCTGGGTTGGGGGTTCGAAAGAGCAAGAGAAACCGGTTCACCGTTGAGCGGTTCTCCGTTCGCCGGGGAGAACATGTTCTTCGTTCCAGAGCGAGGATTTGTTCTTAGCTTTTGGTCAAACCATTCATTAATAGAGTAGAGGGAAAAGGAAAGCAAACAGGCCAAATAAGGATCTGAGATCTTGAAAAGCCCTTAAGAGCTCTTTAATCCCCTCTTGAGCTCATCATTCCCATAAGTCAGAGAGTTGGTGAGAAATCATATGATGCTCCTCCTCCCTTAACAAGATATGCTGTGTCAGGCTCTTGATTATCTTGATCTTATGTCCACTCTCCCGATGGATCAAGATCTTGGCCAGAATCATGCCAGATGACGTGAAGTAGGAAAAGACTGGGGATTCCAGATCTGCTCTTCCGACCTCTTGCCTCTGACCTCAGGCTCTTCCCAACCCAACGCCAAGGACGGGTCCATGATCTGGGACGAAGGACTAAGGACGGCTCTTCACAGCGTTCAGCGGGTCCTTGTTGTTAAGCGCACAGCGGTTCTTATGCTTGCAACTTGGAACATGCAACTCGCAACTGTTCTTTCTAAGGACGGGTTCAAGCTCTGAGACGAAGGCCCAAGGACGGCTCTGGCTTGAGCATTGCGGAATCTTGACCAATGGCGAAGAACCTGGACGCGCAGCATCGGAACAAACAGCCGCTCTCCCTGAACAGCTTCTAACGCTCTTAACAGACCCTAGACCCCAGAACGGTTCTAAGAGACTAACATCAGGATACCGATGAACGTTCACATGAATCTCGAGTACTCGATGACTCCCGATATTAGTCCTGCGAATACTTCAAGGAGCTCAATATCTGCTTTACTCCACTCGAACTGCCCGAAAAGCCTCTCAAGGCCAACAAAACCGATCAGCCTTTGCCTTGAATAGATCGGAATTACTACTAGCGAGACTATGCCCTGCCGAGCCAGAACGACGGCCTCTCTGTTTGCCTCTTCAGGGAGCTCATTAACTACGTAGGAAAGCACTTTGCCCTTCTGAAGCTCCTTCATCCACCAGGGAAACTCCTTGAAGGGTATCTTCTGAAGAAAAGGTTTTGCGCTTCTGACGCTTTCTTTGCACCATTCGTGGGTATTTCTAACCAGCTCGTTCCTGTAATCAAGAAGGAATACGTTAGACCTGTCGGCTGAAGTCAGCTCTCCGAGATGTTTGAGCGCCTTATCTATCGCATCATCTATGTTCTCGAACTCCTTCAGTGTTCCCGAAACCTCCGAGATCACGCGTTCGAAGTTTTTTCGCCATTGAAGTTCTGTTGCCATCTTTCTGAAGGCACTGGTATCTCTGGCCACGACCATCGTTACTATGCTGTCGTTTAGATCGAGCACCTTCATGCAAACCTCCACCTGAAGCTTATCACCACTTTTCATAGTAAGGAATGAATCGGTCGTAGACATCCCCTTAACCTGCAGATCGGCTCTGATTTTCTTCATCTCTGAATCAAGATCACCTGCTATCGTGTAAAAACTCATCTCTTGAAGCTCCTCATAAGAATATCCAAGCTTCTCGGCTGCACTATTATTGGCCTCAACAATTCTTCCCGGCCTGGAAGGATCGTCAAGACTTACGAGAAAGATCAGATCGTCTATCAGGCTTGAGAAGCCTTCATACTTAACCCTGAGAGACTTGTTCAGCGTGAAGCACTGATTACTTTCTGAAGCCCTTCCTCCGAGAAAAGGATCCTCAGAAACCGTTTCAACATGGATATTCCACCTGAGATTTGAAATCCTCTCGGAAAGAGTCTTGATCTCTGCTGTTCCATTGTCAATAATGTAGACTTTTATCGGTTTCACTGGATTCCCCCGAAATCAGGTAGAATGTACTCTACTCAGTATTTGAAAACAGTCCTCCCACCCAGAACAGTTTGCTTTACTTGAAGATCCTCGTTCAGCAGAACAAGATCTGCTTTATAGCCTCTCGATAGTCTTCCTCTATCCTCTATCTTCAGAGAGCTCAAGGCGTTGAAAGACGATACTCTAGCGAGCTCTTTGAGGGAACAGTTTGTAAATGTTTTGAAATTCCTTACGGCTTCGCTGAAGACAAGAACGGCTGCGGCTATTGTACCGTCCTCGAGCCTTGGTCTTCCGTTTTTGAGTATAACCTTCTGTCCGCCGAGTTCATATTCCCCATCGGGCATAGCAGTGGCGTCAATCGTATCGGTAACTATCATGATCTTTGAAGCGCCTTTAATGTCGTAAACGAGCTTCACAAAGCCCGGCAAGGAGTGGATTCCATCCATAATCATCTCTACGGAGAAGGGAAGCGACAGCACAGCTCCCACACAGCCCAGATCCCTGTGGTGAAGAGTATTCATTCCGTTCGGAAAGTGCGTGATTCTATCGCAACCTTGATTATATGCTCTTTCCATGTCATCAAAAGATGCATCTGTGTGGCCTAGCGACACAGTAATATTTCGTTTTTGTATTAGATCTTGCGCCTGTGAAAAACGTTCCAGTTCTGGAGCTATAGTAATTAGCCTTACCGGCTCTATAAGGGTCTCTTCTATCTCCTCAAGATTTATCCTTCTTATAAGTTCTGGATTCTGTGCTCCCTTCCTTTTGAGACTTAAGTAGGGGCCTTCATAATGAACTCCCCCTACCGAAGTCTCCGGATTGTCGTCCAGATAGTCTTTAACCGTTCTGGCTGCGGAAAGGACAGCCGAAGGAGTCGAGGACATCGTGGTTGGAAGGAAGTAAGTCACTCCTTGCGAATAAAGAAACTCTTCCCACTTCCTGAGACCTTTCTCATTCATGGAAAGCGCGTCAACTCCCACAGAACCGTGCGTATGGGGATCGACGAATCCCGGCATAATTATCCCTTCGTACTCCATGGTTCCGGTAATCCGCTTTACTTCAGAGATCACGTTTCCTTCTATCTTTACTCTTCCAACAAACTCACCGTCTATTGGATCTACAACCAACACGTTCTCGAATCTCATTTATCCTCACCTACTATCTCGTTTTTTTCTTATCATGGCCAGGTTATCTGACTGCCAGTGGACATCTTTCCTCTTCCCATGAGAACTCTTTCATCGAGATCGAAGATGCCTCTGTAGTACGCAGAATAGACTGCAAACCACTGCAAGGGGATCATCAGAAGGAACGGGGCAAACAGCGGATCGAAGTCGCCATAATCCTTTGCGTCGAACCGAATAACCTCTGCGCCATTAGATTCTGCAATCTTTATAACTCTCTCACTCATGTCTCTCGATTCGTCAGTTCCAACAAGGAAGACCATTACAGGCTTATGGCCGTCTAGCATTTCGGCAGGGCCGTGTCTAAATTCAGAGGTTTCCATGAAAGAAGCGTTGATTCTCATGTTCTCCATGAATACCGTGAGTCCAAATTTGTAGCCTATCGCATAGGCCGCTCCACTTGCAAGAACATAGAAGAGATCGCAGTCCTGATACTTTCTTGCGAGTCGATAAGCCCTCGGTTCCTCTTCCTTGTAGATCCTGCCTAAAAGTTTTGGCATCATCGCTATCTGCTCCAACTGCTTTGATACGTCTTTTCCCTTTAGTCTCGCGATTTCGAGACTGAATATGAAAGCTCCCGCAAGAGGTAGAATGAATAGGCCATTCGAGTTGTACACGATTGCCTCGTCTGCTTCTCTTGCAAGTATGCTGTCTGGTTTACTTGTGAATGCAATCGTTGTAGCTCCCTTTTCATTGGCAAATCTTAGCGCGGCTGCCGTGTCTTCGGTATTCCCCGAAAAAGAAGCAAGTACCACAAGCGCCTCCTTGTCAAGCCTTGCAGGGTTCTCCCAAATGAAGTCGTAGCTCTTGTAGTATTTCGAGGGCACATCAGTCATCTTGTTAAGGACATAATCCCCAGAGTAGAGGTTACACCAAGAATTGCCGCTTCCCACCCAGTAGATCTGCTTATAACCTTTATCTAAAGCAGCCTTTGCCAGATCCTTAATCCTTCCGGCATGTTCTTCGAGAAAGGCAGAAAGGTCTTTCTCAAGAGATGGGGCTGTAAACAATACGCTCTGCTTCGCATCCGTCAAAAAATCATCCAGTGTCAATCCAAACACCTCCAAATATCTATCAAGAAGTCTAATCACTTTCTCGGTGCTGCGCATGATTCCCTAATTACCAGCTTTGTAGGAAGTCTGGTAAGCTCCGTTTCGTTTCTCTGACCTCTTATACTCATCAGAATTCGTCTGGCAGACAGGTTCCCTATCTCTCTCGTATTCTGAGCAACCGACGTTATTGGTGGGTTAGCCAGGTCAAACCAAACTATATCGTCAAAGCTCACAACGGACAAATCCTCTGGAACTCTGACTTCCATGTCCTTTGCAGCTAGAAGCAACCCCGCAACCATGTAGTTGTTTGTCGCAATAACTGCCGTCAGGTCCTTGTTGCGGCTTAAAAGCGACACACCGCTCTTGTAAGCGCCATCTACTCTGAACCCTCCGAGTTTGATCCAGGAAGGGTCTAGTTCTATTCCGTGCGCCTCAAGCGCTTTCTGATAACCCGCAATTCTTTCGTAGTTGGTGCTGATATCGAGAGTATCCGACAGGAATCCTATGTTTCGATGGCCAAGCTTCAGCAAGTATTCGGTCGCCTCAAAGCTACCCCCAATGTCATCGCTGACTACCATGTCTACGTCTAGTTCTTCAATAACCCTGTCAATGAGAACGATCGGGATCTTTGCTTTGACCAACTCTCTCAGATGGTCGGAGTTAGTTCGTGAAACGGGAGCGAGAATCAATCCATCTACTTGCTTCTGAAAGAACTTATCTATAGAGATTATTTCAACATCCAGTCTTTCATCTGTACTCGTAACAATCAAACTGTATCCTTCAGGTACTATCACATCGCTTATGGCTCTTGCAATTGTAGAGAAGAAGGGATTCTGAATGTCACCTACAATCAATCCTATGTTCTTAGTCTCTCCAGTAACCATGCTTCTCGCAATGTAGTTCGGCTTGTACTTGAGTCTCTTGGCGACTGCTAAGACCTTCTCTCTTGCTTCTTTGCTGACATATCCGTACTTTCCCATTACTCTAGCCACCGTTGCCCGGGAAAGCCCGGTCTCTCTTGCTATATCGTCCAGCGTCGCTGCCATACTCAATCACCTTCCAAGAATACTTGCGGCAAATAAATACCTCTTTGTGATAACGGTATCATATGCTTTGATCTATTCTAGCTTATTCTCTTAAGTTGTGTCAAGTTTACCAACATTGATTAAATTAGCTCCTAAATTGACTATTAGTTTTTTGTGTTTTGTGGTTATAATGGTATTGTATGAATAAGTGAGAACGCTCTCATGATTGTTCTTTGGGTTTCCTGGAGCTTTTTGTTTTATTTGATCTTGGAGGTGCATCTTTGCAGACAATTAAAAGTTTTCAAAAAAGGTTTGACAGCACTCTTCTGAGGGCTGCCGCAACAAGGCGAGAGGCGGAGATTTTCATTGAAGAAAGTGTTGCTTGCGATTTCAGAGCGGTTGTAGTTCCCTGGTATTTGATGGACAAAGTGGTAGCCAGCGTTCGGGGTAAAGATATCTCGGCGGCCTGTGGATCGGGCTTCCCTTTCGGATTTGATTCAACCGAAACCAAGGCTTATATGATAAATGAAGCTCTGGCACTAGGTCCTGAAGTCAGGGATATTGACATAACGGCAAACATATCGGCAATGAAGTCGGGTGACTGGAATTACTTTGAAGAGGAGATCTCATATCTTTCAGGACTGCTTAAGGGTATTACCTGTAAAGTGATCATTGAAGTCTCTTATCTCGAAAGTAAAGAGATAGAGAAGGCTTGTTCTATACTCCTTAATCTGCCGCACGTTGATTTTGTGAAGACAGGAACTGGATATGGCTCCAGAGCAACCACAGTCGATGACGTCAAGATAATCAAGAGCGTTGTTGGAGACAAGAAGGGAATAAAGGTATCCGGCGGAGTGAAGACCCTCTCTCAGGTAGAGGATTTCGTCGCTGCGGGAGCGGATATCTTTGGTTCAAGCAGCGCCATAGAGATCTACAAGGAATTTGTCGACAAGTACCCAGGGCAGACCGATCTGCCGTGAAAGAGCAAAGAATCAAATGGAGGTATCTATGAGACTGTTCATTGATGACGGAAACGTAGAAGCTATAAGTGAATTGTTCGATCTAGGATTCTTCTCCGGAATCAGCACTAATCCGAGTATTTTGAAGAGAACTGGAAGGAGGCCTCTTGAAGTCATTCAGGAGATGTTGAAGAGATTCTCTGGCTCTCTCTTCGTTCAGTGTGCCTCAAGAAACTACGACGAAGTGATAAGAGAAGGAAAGGAGCTCTTCAAACTCGATCCCAAAAGGATAATACTCAAGATTCCCTTCTCCAGAACGGGCATTAGAGTTCTAAGAGAATTCAAGCAGCTGAAGATCCCTGCCCTGATTACTGGTGTTTTCTCGGTGCCGCAGGTACTAATGTCAGCCGAAGCAGGTGCCGATTACGTTGCCCCATACGCAAACAGAATAGAGAATCTAGGGATTGACCTCTCGGTTGTGGAGAGTATGCAAAAGGTTATTACAAACGGAGATTATGAGACTAAGCTCATCGCAGCAAGCTTCAAGACACTAACTCAAATCTCTAAAATGGCCGAACTCCCAATATACGGTATGTCGCTTCCCGTAAGTATGTACAGTGAGTTCTTTGCTCACAGCGGAACACTGAAGGCCATTGATAATTTTGATGCAGACTGGGATTCAATAAAAGACCGTGAATGGGTTCCATTTAAGTCCTGAGTTCTATTTGCGGCCGAAAGCGAGGTTCTATCTTGAAGTATATAATGGCTCACGACCTTGGAACGACAGGCGACAAGGCAACCCTATTCAGCGAGGCTGGAAACCTTGTGGCTTCGTCCTTTTTCGGCTATGAGACTTTCTATCCCGGCCCAGGAATGGTTGAACAAGATCCCGAAGCGTGGTGGACTTCCTTCTGCCGGGCTACTTCAGATCTTGTCAGTAAATCCGGAATTTCCGCAGAAGATCTCTCGGCCGTAAGTATAAGCGGTCAGATGATGGCGGTTGTACCTGTAGACAAATCCGGTGGATTGCTCAGGAGAGCAATAATCTGGGCAGATTCAAGAAGTTCTGAGCAAGTGAAAGCTCTTCTCTCGACTTTCTCAGAGAGTGATATCTACAGAATAACCGGTTCAAGGCTCTCTCCAACTTATCAGGGACTGAAAATCGCCTGGCTGAGAATGAACGAGCCGGATGTATACGAAGGTACATACAAGTTTCTTCAAGCAAAGGATTACATAAACCTGCGCCTCACCGGCAAATTCGCAACGGATTTTTCTGATGCGGTTATGACGTCTCTATTTGATATCTCGAAACTTTCGTGGTCTCCAGAAATGATCTCAGCCCTCAAAGTCGACAATTCGAAATTACCAGAGGTTCTCCCCTCAATTACCGATCTTGGGAAGATGAAGTCTGATGTGGCCAGAGATCTTGGTCTCTCTGAATCCTGTAGAGTGATTCTGGGGGCTGGAGATGGCTGTAGTGCAGCTGTAGGGGCAGGTGCAGTTGAAGTCGGCGATACTTATCTCTATCTCGGATCTTCATCGTGGATCTCAACGATAACGAAAGAACCCTTACTGGATAGGCAAATGCGAGTCTTCACTGGAGCCCATGCGATCGAAGGACATTACTTCCCCTCAGGAACCATGCAAGCCGGTGGCAGCTCGTACAGCTGGATTAAAGACATGCTGTATGGGGATAACTTCCTGTATCGGAACGAACAAGACGTTTACAGCTATCTGGACAGAGTGCTGCTCGATTCTCCAAGTCACGGCGAACCGATCATCTATCTTCCATATCTGCTTGGTGAGAGAAGCCCAATCTGGGACTCCAATGCCAGGGGAACATTCATTGGTTTGTCTGCCTCTCACAAGAAGCTAGATATGGTCCGGGCCGTTATCGAGGGCGTTTCAATGAATCTCAAATGGATTCTCGATACCCTGGAGGAGTCTCTGCCAATCACCAGTATCAGGGTAATCGGCGGAGGAATAAAGAGCAATATATGGAAGAAAGTTCTAGCAAACGTTCTTGGAAAGACACTGACCGTTCCGGAAAACGTAGATGAAGCAACCTCAATCGGAGCAGCGATAATTGCCGGTGTTGGTTCGGGTCTTTTCAATTTCTCGGCGGTTCGCAGATTCATTGAAGACGTGGATAAGATTGAACCGATCCGGGATGAGCAAGAGCGCTACCTGAAACTGTACAGCCTCTTCAAAGAGTCGTACTGTTCCCTCAGGAAGACTTATGAAGGGCTTGCCGGAATCAGAAGGGGCTAAGCTCACTTAACGGGAGTTGTACCAGAACAGAGCGCCGCAGCCAAAGTCTAGCTACATCCGCGGCGCCCTGTTTATTCTTTGTAGCTTCTAGAAACTGACTTCCCTTTCTTCACAAATTCGAGAAATCAATTTCTTAATCTACCCGCTTTTTGAACACACGATGTTCAAAACTACCGACTTTTCGACGAAACCATTCTCAAGTCGGCCTCTCTCGGGGGTTCAAAACTGCATTTTCAAAGGTCAGTTCCGACAATGATTTGTGCATTTTCTATTCACTCACTAAAACTTTTGAACATTTGCTATCTTCCTCTATTCCATTCAAAAACCTTACGATTCTTCCCTTTGCGCTAAAACAAATGGTTACAGACGTTGAATTATGAACAAACTTGTATTTCTTTCTCGGAGTGGTCTCTAGGGCTTTTCTACACACTTCGTTCAAAGCCGGAAAGTTATGAACACGCAGTCAATTCCACCACATCAAAGCGTTCCAAGGGTTTTCAACGAGTTTTGAACATACCTAATTATTATTATTTATAAAGATATATTAGGATACAGATAAAAGCAAATTACTCTCCTCATGGGACACAAAGCAACTTTGAGCAACTCATAATTCTTGCTTATGCAACCATTTCAGATTGAAAATGAATCACAGGACATCAATAGCCGAAAACGGCTTATCTACATCTATAGATTCATGCTTAGTTCCGTAATAGAAGTCGACTTCATTCAAATCGACAACAAATAGCGAGGCACAATCATAGGTTCTGAAATAAAGTTTAAGCTTCTTATTGTCTTTTATCATAACCCATTGAGTACTTTCAAAAGCTTCTGTACTACTTTCTTCTCTTTTCGAAACTCCTGCGGGAATATCTACTGTGTTTAGGAGATGACGGGTGAGCATTACTCCCTCCTCTTCTGTCTCAACTGGATCAGAAAACTCTCTTAAGAAACTTATTCTAACAAATCTAGAAGGAGGACTTCCATCACCCGGAATTCCAACATAACCACTGCCAAAACCAATTCCCTTATACGTTATTCCATTTATCTCTGTTTCTTTCATATAAGGGCTTAGATTCACATAATTCCTCAAATTAGACAGGTGCCACAGAAGTTCAGCAGAATTTGTCAGAACTCCATTTAGATTTTCGTAAATACTCACCTCACCATTAATGAATTCAACAACCCATACTTCCACCGGAGCTATCATATAAAGACAAATGAAGAGGAGGTACTTCCTGGAGCAATTCATTCACTTCTCCCCATATGGTTAACTCGCTGAGAGCTCTCTTCAAAGAATCAAGATTGTCGAAATTTAGAAGAATCCACGCAGGAAGATCGAACAACTCTATTACCTTCGAAGGATCCGAAGAGGGGACAACCTCTTCGTACTCAGTTCCAGGCAACCAAAGGGCACTCAAAGACAAACCCTTCTCATTCATTCCATCTGCGATAGCTGTCAAAAGGCCAAAGGCATTCAAACCCACAAATCCATATTTGCTTTCCCAGGATATCGCTTCAGAGCCGTCCGGCATATGACTGCTGAAACTGTCGCCTCTGTTGAAAAAAACAACTTTAGAATCAAGTGCATGCGAAAACTCCATGCTTCTGCCTGAAATAACCAGTCCATTGCCCTTTTCAAGCGAAAGAAGGAATTCAGTACATCCTAACGAAACGGAAAACCAACACAACAATAACTAATGTCAGTTTTCTCACTCGTTTACCTACTTTGACGGTTGAATTGAAGGCTACGAAATGAATCCCAAAACAAACAAGCTCTTCCGATAAGCGAACTGTTCAGACATTTCCAGAGCCAAACGTAATCAGTATATACCCATACTTTTCTCAGAAATAGGATTGTAGACAGTAACAGATAAATAAGAATCAAAACGGGGTTTGCAACCCACTCCCGTCTAGCTTTATAGACTACTTATATGGACGAACAAAAAGAATAAATACAGACTCTATTTTTCTGACTCCTTACCGATAAATGCCAACACTATGTGGTTCGTACCGAAAACCAGCAGAGTAATTCCGATCATTATCGCAACAGAAAGACCTGCAATTAAAGGATGCAGGACAAGAATTACACCGCCAATTAGAACGAACACGTTTAATGCTATACTTAAAAAGTAAATTCCCTTTCCAGCAGGTTTTAGCCTATCGGCGTTTATAAGATTGTTGATAGCATCAACTATAAACCATATAGCAATAATAAAAGCAAATACATTCGCTGCAAAGAGAGGCCTAAAAAGGAATATGATTCCGGTAATAGCCAACAATATCCCGAGTATCAAGGCAAAAAACACCTTTGCACCGGTTCTGTCCTCCAACTTAAAGAATGCAACTATCAACATGATCCCTCTTACAAGAACTACTATACCAAGCATAATTGCAAGGGTTAAGAATGTCGACAGAGGATGACTCAAAGAGAAAACTCCACCAATAACAAGAACGAAACCTACAAGAAGAGAAATCCAGTCAAATTTCTTTGCTTCTGCCATACTATCGCCACCTTTCCCCATTCGTAAGAGAATGGTTCTATTATCTTGAGTTTATCACTTAATCTTC
>NZ_AYTW01000002.1 GCF_002752635.1 Mesotoga sp. Brook.08.105.5.1 | reverse complement strand
CTTCTTGACCTGTCTCAGTGTCTCCGAATAACTGGAGATGGAAGTGATGTCAAAGGCCCAGTATTCTTTCTCAATTCTACGTCTGCCCTGCTTCTTGAAGAACATCATCCTCTCTTCTTCTGAAATGGATTGGAACAGCTCACTGCTGCGCTGTGATGGTATGTCTTCTCCATAAGGATGGGCATGCAGTCTCTGCCAATGAGAAAACCGACTGAGTGAGTTATTCTCTTCGAGAATAAGATAATAGGCTACCGATAGAATCATTCTATAACGGTCGGGAAAGCAGGCTTTCAAATCGGCCGCGACTTCGGTTATCTTTCCAACCTGATCGAGAAGATAGCAAGCACCATAGAAATCCCTTCGGATTTTGGTTATTGGTACAGGTCCAGGCTTTCTCAAGATGCCATCCTTCTGTTCAGAATCCTTCCTGTATGGTCTGGTCGGTACGATTTCTCCAGTGTCTGGATCCAGCTTGCCGATTAAGGTTCTCTTGGCTCTGGACTGTTGTTTTTCCCTGTCCCAATAGGCTTCGTTTTTGTAGACATATGTGATTCCTGTTTTCTTGTTCTTCTGATAGACAATCCCCATCTCTTCACCTCGTTACATACATTATAATATATAACGAGGGATAAACCTATAGAAAATAACTCTAACTTAGTCTTTTCAACGCTTCACGAAGGTTCTCATCGTTAGACTTTTCGGGAACTTAGGATAGAATGAGGGTAGAGGGAGTGCCCAGTCGTCATTCCAAAATGATTCAGAATTCTGCTCCTAAAAATCGCAGTACGCTTAGGAGCAAGGACCCGCTGATCGCTGTGGAGAACCGTCCTTCGTTGCCCGTCCCAGATCATGGACCCGTCCTTCGCTGAGACCCAAGCCCAGATCCTGAACAGGAGCACTTCAGGATGACGTGAAGGACTGTCATCCCGTGATGGGTCTGCACGGGATCTGGTCTTGAAGTACCGAGGTTGCAGGTTCGAAAAACCTTGAGAGCAGTATTTTGAAACAAGTTCAGCATGACGGGATGCGATGTTCTCCAAATAACCTAAGGCAATCATTTCAGAGTCGGATCCTGAATTTTGTTTTCGATCTTCTTCTTATTGGCTTAACCAAGAACGAAGAACAGGTCCTCGCTCTGGAACGAAGAACGAGTTTTCCTCGGAGAACGGTGAACCGATAACGGACAACCATTTTCTTATTCAACTTGCATCTTGCAACTCGGAACTGAGAACCTGCAACTGATCTTGCAGCGGACAGCGGTTCATATGAGGGCTCACAATTCTTCTGCTACACATTGAGTTATATGATTCTCTTGAAAAAATCGAAGAGAAATACGTTCTTGTTTCTTTGCGAGTAGTTCTGCAATTCCTTGCTGAAACCCTTTCTGGAGAAAAGCACGAAAATCCTGTCGGTAGTCTCTGTAATTGTCGAGGCCTTCCGCTGGAGTTCTCTCAGAGTATCTATACCCATTGGCTCTTGGCGGTATTTGCATTCCCCGAAGATAACCGGGACGTTATCCCTGTCTACGCCAACAATATCGATCTCTTCCTTCAAATTCCACCATCGTCCGATTCTTGAAATCCGGTTTCCAAAGAAGCCTGCGCCTGTCATCTCTTTCAGAGCTTCCTGGCAGACTCTCTCATAAACGAAACTCAAGTGGCTATCGATGAAGCTCGTGCGGATCTTCTCGATTGCAGGGGTCGTGTTCTCCATTTCTAGGTAACTCCTGAAGGGATACACAAACCTGAACCAAAACTGGCTGAAGTTGTCCTTTATCCTGTAAAGCCCTTTCTTGCTCTTTTCAGGGTTCTTCTCGGTCACCGGCACCTCTCTTTCAACGAGGTCCATATCCATCAACCCGTTCATGTAGTAACCAATAGATGGCTGCTTCATATTTAGACGTGAGGAGATTTCAGAGGATTTGTGGCTCCCTTCGGCGATCGTCTTCAGTATGGAGAAATAGGTTCTAGTCTCTCTGAACTGCCTGTTTAATAGGAAGATCGGTTCTTCATAGAGATAGCTTCCCTTTTTCAGAACATTGTCGGTGATATTTTCAATGAAGTCTTTCCCGGGTTGAAAGAGCTCTATGTATCGAGGCACGCCGCCCGTAACCGCATAGATGGTGAGAAGATCCTCATCGCTCTTCTCCGGGAAGAAATCAGCAAAGTCCGAATAGGGAATCTGTTTGAGATTAATCTGGGCCGTCCTGCGCCCGTAGAGAGGGCTAGAATAATCCAGCGTTTCGGAGTACATCATTCCTATCAGCGAGCCACAGAGAATCAGCATAACGTTTCTATTCTTGAGCATTTCGTCCCAGATTCGCTGGAGTTTCGTGGAAAAGCCCGGGCTCGACATTACAAGGTAAGGATATTCGTCGATTGCGATTATCGTTTTCCCCTGCCCTTTCGTGAGCAGGTCGAATATGCTTTGCCATTCCAATTTGTTTCCTGAACTCAGTATCTCCAGGCCTGTCTTGTCAAAGGAAAGCGATTGAAAGTATTGGAGATTCTGCCCCTCTTCTTCCTCGGTAGAAAGAAAATAGAGAGAGTCTTTTCCCTGCATGAATTGCTTTATAAGGGTTGTCTTTCCTATACTTCTCCTTCCGTACAGGATCACAAAGGAGCTGCCATCTCTTTCATACTCTCTCTCAAGAATTCGGATCTCCGTTTTCCTGCCGATGAACACTGTAATCACTCCACTAATAATAGTCATGACTATTATAGTCCAAACTATAATGATTTCATAGCTGTCTAGAATCTGCCCTTGAGAATGGCCAAAGCGGAAGACTTAATATATTGCAAGGCCCCCTCTTTTCACATTGAGTCGACTTCATGGATTCTGTTCCTAGTTTCCTGAAGAAGCGTTTTGATGATTGAAATTGACGTTACTAGTGAAGCGGAGTGATTATCGATTAGAATCTGTGTGGCGTTCACGAAGACACAAAAAAGTTATTCGGAGTTCTTTACCTGCTCCGCCCACGAAGACACCCTCAGTCAAAGAGAATATACCAACATGGTTCACATGAAAACAACGTTGTCCGTCAACGGTCCACCGTCCACCGGAAAGAAGCAGTTCCAAGTTCCATGTTGTCAGTTGCAAGCAGAAGAAATAGTTGTCCGTTGTTGGTTATTGGTAACCCGTCATTCGTCAAGACCCAAGCCCAGATCCTGAACAGGAGCACTTCAGGATGACGTGAAGGACTGTCATCCCGTGATGGGTCTGCACGGGATCTGGTCTTGAAGTACCGAGGTTGCAGTGGGTGGTTGCAGGTTCGAAAAACCTTGAGAGCAGTATTTTGAAACAAGTTCAGCATGACGGGATGCGATATTCTCCAAATAACCTAAGGCAATCATTTCAGAGTCGGATCCTGAATTTTGTTTTCGATCTTCTTCTTGGCTTAACCAAGAACGAAGAACAGGTCCTCGCTCTGGAACGAAGAATGAGTTTTCAAACAAATGGGACAGACTCGATTTTCATAGCCGTTGTTAGTGGTTGGTCAGGAGCAAAAAAGGAGTTTTACCGAGTTCATCAAGAAGCAAACGAGTGTCAAAATAGGGTCAGACTCCTAATTCTTTGTAATGCTTTCTACAAGTCAGGAATAAGAGCGCATTATGATGTGCTTGAGGTCACGTGGAAGGTGGCAAAAGATGTCTGCCCCGATGAGATCATGGATGATAATCAAAGAGATGCACTTATGATTGTTATCCGAATGAACAGGGTCAGACTCCAATTCTCTTGGCACTGTGAAACAAAGAACATATGCTATTATTCAGATACTAGCGATTCTGTTATATGACTGCCAGGAGAAAGACATGGAAGATAACGGACAAAACGAAGTAGGTAATCGATTCAAGAAGGGTTGTTTTTTCGAGACCATCAGCCTGTTTGAAGTACAGACGGTGCCCTTTCTCAATGCAGAACTCGTCCCTCTTTTTGCTGGTCTTCGGGAATTAGGAGAAACGACCCACGAAGAGACCCGCGTGTTATTCATTGCGAGCGGAAACTTGGACCAACCATTTACAATGTGCTCTTCGATGCATTCCAATGTATGGATCTCATTCAATGAGAGCGTAGTAAGGGAGGTAGTTCTTCAAGCCTCCTTTTTTTGTGATTTGAGGTTAGTTTATTGCTTAAGGGAGATGATTTATGCCTGTGAAAATCTTGGTTGTCGATGACTCGGCGGCTGATCGCCTTATGATTGAGAAGATGTTGAGCGAGTACGATCTCCTGACAGCTAGTGATGGCGTGGAAGCAATGCAGAGAATAGATGAGCACGAAGAGATTCAGCTGATCATACTCGACCTTAATATGCCCAGAATGAATGGATTCGAGGTTCTAGCGGCGCTGAAGGCGGATGATCGCTATAAGAGAGTACGAACAATAATACTGACAAACTATGAAGAACTGGAAGACGAAAGCAAAGGTCTGGAACTTGGTGCTGTGGACTACATAAGGAAGCCTATTAGTATGAATGCTTTGAAGGTTCGAGTCAATATCCATCTTGAATTGCTCAGAAGTCGGCAGCTGGAAGAACAGAAGCAAGTCGAGCTAAAGTCAGTGTTCAACACAATCTTTAGCCGGGCACCGATTGGAATTTCGATTTCCTACGCTAGCGGTCCCCAAGATAAGAATGTGGATCCAGAAACACAGATCAACTCAGCATTCGAGCAAATTACCGGTAGAACGAAAGAGGAGTTGATTGAGCTTGGCTGGGCAAGTATTACTCATCCAGACGATCTGGAGAAGGATCTAGAGAATTATAGAAAGCTGAAATCAGGTGAAATCCAGAGCTATACAATGGAGAAGAGGTTTGTCAGGCCAGATGGTTCTTCTGTATGGGTTGAAATGACAGTGGCGTCCTTCCATCTGCCGGGCGAGAGTGAAAGCGGCCATATTGCCCTTCTTAAGGATATATCCAGCCGTAAGGAGTTCGAGAATACACTCAGATATAGCTCTGAACACGATAGCTGGACTGGCCTATATAACCGCAACTACCTGAAAACTCTTCTGGAAGGAGATGATGAGAACAGACTGCGGGTGAAAAGAGCCTTAGTGAGCGTGGATTTAAGTACAGTGCAGTCACTGACATCTACTTATGGATTTCAATACACTCAGGACTTTATAAAGAAGATTGCAGATATGCTGAGGCAGTTCTGCACAGATAGGCGCCTGCTTTTCAACACATACGAGAATCAATTCGTATTCTACTTGAAGGGCTATAAAGACAAGAACGAACTGACGAAATTTTCCATAGAAGTTGCAAAGCAACTGGAGCCTGTCCTTCTGATGGAAAGGATTAAAGGTGGTATTGGAGTAATTGAAATCGGTGAAGGCGATGAGAAGGATGTCGATCTCCTACTGAGAAGGCTTCTAGTCACATCTGAGAAGGCTTTCAACATATATGATAGAAACATTGGAATCTGTTTCTATAACGAAGAAATTGAGAAACAAATGGTTCGAGAACAGCAGATAACCTTAGAACTGGCGAAAATCTCGACAGACGAGAAGGATTTTGGGCTCTTCGTGCAATTCCAGCCGATTCTTGATCTGAAGTCTAATAAGATAAGCAGTTTTGAAGCTCTGGCGAGATTGAGTATTGAAGGACTTGGCCCGGTGCCGCCTCTGGAATTCATCCCGATAGCCGAGAAAACAAATCTTGTCGTTCCGATCGGCAGGAAGATTATTCTCCAGGCACTCGGTTTCTTGAATAAGCTGAAGAGAAGTGGTTATGGATCGATCGGGGTTTCAATCAATGTCTCAGCCATCCAGTTATTGAGGGACGGTTTCACAGATAGCCTTCTTGAGATGATAGAGCAAACTCAGGTCCTTCCTAAAAATGTTGGACTCGAGATCACCGAGTCGGTATTTGCCTCGAATCACGAAAAAATAAACCGTATTCTTGGCAAACTGAGTGATATAGGGATTCATACAGCCATAGACGACTTCGGGATCGGATACTCCTCTTTTGCACGGGAAAGAGATCTAAACGTGAACTGTCTCAAGATAGACAAATCCTTCATAGAAAGGCTGCAGTATCTCGAGAGCGATGATGCCATCACCAGTGACATCATTTCGATGGCACATAAGCTAGGTCATTGTACTATAGCTGAAGGGGTAGAACACGAAAGGCAGAAAGAGTATCTGGAGAAATGGGGTTGCGATAGAATACAGGGACATTTGATCAGCAAACCACTGGACGAAGAAGATGCAATTAAATTCCTGGAGAAATACAATCACCAATAAAGATCGCCTTAATCGTGGATCTCGCGGGTGGTAGCTCAGGAGCATAGAGCAAGAGCTTGACACAATCCTCAAGAAGCAAATTGAAGCAATATGATCAGAGCCACTCACTTTGTCATCCTGTAGAGCCTGCCCCAATGAGCCTGCCCTGATATGCACCTGTTCAGGGCTCCTGTTTGGGGGCTCTGTTCAGTGTCATGCCGTAATATCCCCACACCGTCATCCCGTGATGGGTCTGCACGGGATCTGGTCTTGAAGTACCGAGGTTGCAGGTTCCAAAAACCTTGAGAGCGGTATTTTGAAACAAGTTCAGAATGACGGGATGCGATGTTCTCCAAATAATCTAAGGCCTGCATCCCGAGTACTCCTTATGTCAATCCCTTACTTTGTCATCCCGATATGAAACTGATCGGGATCTCGAATGTAAGAACCGCTGTGCGCTTAAAAGCGGGGAACCCGCTGATCGCTGTGGAGAACCGTCCTTCGTGACTCGTCCCAGATCATGGACCCGTCCTTCGCTGACACCCAAGCCCAGATCCTGAACAGGAGCACTTCAGGATGACGTGAAGGACTGTCTTCCCGTGATGTAATTGCACGGGATCTGGTTTTGAAGTACCGAGGTTGCAGGTAGGTGGTTGCAGGTTTGAAAAACCTTGAGAGCAGTATTTTGAAACAAGTTCAGCATGACGGGATGCGATGTTCTCCAAATAACCTAAGGCAATCATTTCAGAGTCGGATGCTGAATTTTGTTTTCGATCTTCTTCTTCTTGGCTTAACCAAGAACGAAGAACAGGTCCTCGCTCTGGAACGAAGAACGAGTTTTCCTCGGAGAGCGGAGAACCGATGACGGTCAACGTGGTTTTTCATCAGCGGAAAGCGGTTCATATTAAAAAGGGTCAGACTCCATTTTTCACACTAAACGAGAAATCGAAGGCAAAAAACTGTGAGGGGCTACTTATACACAAAAAGAAAAAACGGAGCCTTTTTCCTGCTACGCCCACGAAGACACCCCCATGCAGAGAGATCACTCCATGGCTTTTCTGGCAGACGCGGGTTTTTTCATTGCATTATCTTTAGATGATTTGATTATCGAGCTCATGACTTCGCCCTCGATAAGCTAAGGAAGTGAACGCAAAAAAACATAGAAGAAGTTGGGAAGATATCAAAGATTTCTTGATTTTCTCGACTACAGCAGTGGAAGACTTTCTAGGAAGGAACGGCTTTAAGTCGTGAAAGCCTTCTGATGACTTAAGGGCATAATTACATCTTGGGGATCTACACCGGCGGGAAGAAGCTGGTGGAACAAACTGAAAGACACTGAGCACGATTCTGAAGACATTTACAGACTTCAAGACCCTACTTCGAATAGAGTTGCTTTGAAAACTAATGAGCAACATCCTCTTTGCCGCATGCTATTGTTCGTTCTTATAGTCAGGAAAGAACTGCTGTACTTTTGCCGAAGGCATTATCCAGACAATAGCGAAGATTTGACTTATGTTAACATATATGCTAACATTAACATGTCTGGTGGAGGAGTTATGGAACTTGTTAGATGGAAGAATTACTCAGTCTATTTTTTCGATGAAGAACGCAGCAACGATTATGTCGGTGATTTCATTGATACCCTCTATGAAAAGGATAGTGCGACGGCCGCAAGAATACTGAACTTGTTCATAAAGAGACTGGCAGAGGGAAAAGGAGTCACCCAGGAGTGTTACGACCAGCATTTAAAAGGAATAGCATCATTCGACATCTTTGAGTACAGGGACAAATCGACGCTCCTTAAGAAGCAAATACGCATCTATTTTGGCGCTCATGGGCAGACTAAGACCCTAGTATTTGTTTGTGCAGGTTTTAAAGGAAGTAAGGCAGAGCAGAATAGAGATATAGATACGGCAAAACAAAGATACAGGCGATACATTTCTAGGTTTTGATGTCATTAGGAGGGTGTGAGTAATATGGCAACATTTGAGCAACTTCTCAAGAGACTTGAGAAGAATGAGGGGTACCAGAAAGCCCAGGAAGAATTCGGTCCGTTATTTGATTTTGTAAACGCGCTTACTGATTTGCGCATCGAAAAAGGTCTGACACAAAAGGATCTAAGTAATCTTACAGGTATAGCTGTGCCTACTCTTTCACGCATCGAAGCTGGCAAACAGAATCTTTCATTCAAAACTATGCAAACACTCGTCAATGCTCTTGGAGGAAAACTGCGCATCACACCGAAAGCGGATTCTGTTGTAGAGCTTAACTCTAAGGCGAAGGAAGCACTTGAAAAACTCGTCGAAAAGACTGGAATGGGGGAATCAGAGCTTATTGAAGGTCTTGTATCTATATACGAACAAGTGGTGGATGGTGCAGGCAAGCAGAGCATTGAAACAATGAATAGCTCTAAATAGGGTCAGACTCCATTTTCGCATGAAGGTGAAATCGACGGTAAAAGTCTGTGAGAGTGTTTCTAAGGACAGAAAAGAGAAATTAAGCACACCCTTTCTACTGCTCCGCCTACGGGGGCACCCACATTCTAAGAGAATAAACCACTATGGTTCACGTGAAAACAACGTTGTCCGTCATCGGTCCACCGTCCTCGAAATAGATCAGTTGCAAGTGCCAAGATGAAAGTTGCAAGCCATAGAGCAAAAAACTCAAGTTCCGTCTGAACTTCTTTCAGCATCACGTTTCTTCGATATTAACAGTCGGGAAAGAACATTCTCGAGAGCGTCGCTTCGAGGAAAAAAAATTCAATAACAAGCGTGTTATCGCGTGCAATGCACAGACTGCCACATTTGAGATACATATTATCGATACATGGTCGAGCTAATATAAAATATGGTCAGACTCCAATCTTGATTAACCTTCAGCATTGAGACAAAAGGCACCGGGGGTGATTACAGTGATCATGTTCGACAGAGTATGGAAGATGCTCGAGGAGATCGACGCAAGCGAAAGGAAGAAGGTATTCGATGAGATTATTGAACTCCTCTCTGCTTCGAAGGACGAGGAGATGCTTCAGCTTAAAGACGACCTGCTGACATTCGAAGACGACATTCTAGATGACTCGGAAGACCCGATAAAGACGCTTCTTGAAGGTGAAAAGTGATGCAGACTTTCGACTCTCTCAAAAAGGAATGCCTGAAGGATGAAAAATTCGCCAAAGTCTACTATTCGAAGAGACCTCTTCAAATCTTCATCAGGGCGATAAAATCTGCAAGGCTGTAGTACAAATAGGGACTCCATTTTTAGGAACAAGAGCAGTTCCTCGTTCCCACGCTTCGCGTCCAGGTTCCTGCTCATCAGTTCCAAGTTGCAAGATGCAAGTTGAATAAGAAAATGGTTGTCCGTTATCGGTTCACCGTTCTCCAAGACCGAGAGTTGCAAGTTCCATGATGCAAGTTGCAAGAACGGTTATACGTTAACGGTTCTCCGTTCTCCGAGCAGAGCTTCAAGACCTATCAAGCTCTTTGGATGATGATCTTAAGTCCTCCCTTGAGGGAGGAGGGCCACAAAGTGGCGGAGGGTGTCTGTTTCAAAGAAGAGCATCGAGAGTACGAGATGAGGAGAGAGGACGAGAAACAGGAGAGAGTTCTCGTCTTCTCGTGAGCGTAGCGAAAGTCTCGACAATGCTCTTTCTCGATTGTTGTTGACGACGATTTCGGTGGACGGCGGACCGTTGACAGACAACGTTGTCTTCGTCAGCGACCAGCGAGTTCTCCGCTTTTAAGCGTACAGCGGCCTTTTCGGTGAACGGGTTCATGATCTTGAACGGTCAACGGCGAACCGTATTTCACAGCGATCAGCGGGTTCTTGTTCTTAAGCGCACAGCGGATCTTAGAACAAATAGGGACCTTATCATAATTAATAAGGAAAAGTCTACTAATCAAGTGACATTCAAGTTTTCAACCACATCCTTAGTGGCAGCTAAGGATGGATGAGCATCCTGGGAGTATTCAGGATCGTAATGCATCATAATTAAATCTACTCAAGAGAGAGTTAATGCATCAAAATAGAATCTATTCAAAATCAAATTGAAGAAGATTAAGAACACCTCCCTTTGAGTTAGATTTAGACTTCATTATTCGTATATCAGCGCACCAAAAGGGATTACTCAATCGCAAAAGAGGTGTGAGTAGAATCAGTCACTGGAGCGAACACGGCAGTATCAAGGACAATAATCATCATTTCTTATCGAAGAGTTAATCGTATGTTCCGGTCGATTAATGAGTTTATTCAGAAGCTTGTGTTATTATAATTCAATGCCTATTATTTTCGCGTAAACACTTCCTATTCTTAACCGCCCATCATGGGCGGTTCTTATTTTTTCGCTCTTATTTGTATAGGAGGTTGGCAGTGAGTTCAGCTAAGTGACTCAAGCGAGATTCCGCTTCAGTGTACGACGAGCTGGCTGCCAAATCGGAGACTTAGTCCGTGATCGGAGCACGAATCAGAATCTGAAGCCTTCTTCAAGGATGGAAGTACAAATCTGGACGATCTCAGCGTCGTAGAGAACTCCTGCGTTCTTTTTGATCTCTTCTATCGCAGCTTCAAAGCCAAGCGCCGCCCTGTATGGCCTGTGAGAACTCATCGCCTCAATCACATCTGCAACGATAATGATTTTGGCTTCTAGCAAAATCTCGTCACTCTTCAAATGTCTAGGATAGCCTGAACCGTCCAGCCGCTCATGATGTTGGTAGACAATATCTGCAACGGGCCAGGGTAGGTCGACCTTTCGAAGGATTTCATATGCGGTTTCGGGATGCTTCTTGATCATCTCGAACTCGATATCGCTCAGTTTTCCTGGTTTGGATAGAATCTCTGTTGGAATATTTATCTTCCCAATATCGTGAACCATCGAAGCAACTCTTATAGACTCAATAGCAAACTCGTCAAGACCCATTCTTTCTGCTATTTCTAAGGCCAACTTCGCAACATTCTTCTCATGAAACTGAGTGTATGGATCCTTAAGGTTCAGCATATCAGAGAGAACACTGACTACAGAATTGAAGGCTCGCTTCAGAGCTTCGTTTGCCTTCTGGCGCTCAGTTACATCTCTTGCAATCCCCTCTATAGCGATCAGCCTTCCGTCATTATCGTAAACTGGAACATTAAGCTGTTCTGCCCAGACTACTTCGCCATTTTTTTTGATCCACCTAAGTACTACTGGAGAACGATCTACATGCTCCAGCAAATCTCTCAACTTTTCACGATCATCTGGATGAACCAACTCGAAGCCAAGATTTGGATTGGCATAGTGATCCTCTGGAGTGTAACCCGTAAGCTTTGTAGATGATGGGCTGACGTACGAAAACTTCTGTTCGGGATAAAGCTCTATTCTGTATATCAGGTCGCTGGCCTTTTCGGCGATTAGTCTGAACTTTCTTTCACTTTCTTCGAGAGCCCTTTCGGCAGAAGTTCTAAGCTCCTCTTCCTTTTTTCTTCTAATGGCGTCTTTAACAGCAAAGGGAAGCCTTGAGATGTGCTCCTTAATGACGTAATCTGTTGCACCGGCCTTCATGCATTCGACTGCAGTCTCCTCATTAATAGAACCTGTCAGGATAATTACCGGAATATTCGGAGCGTGTTCGAGCGTTAGTTCTATCACTTCCATACCACTGAAGCCGGGCATCATGAAGTCTGAGACTATCAGAGTGGGCTTAAAAGTGCTAATAGCGTCTAGAAATCCTTCCCAATTGTCCGTGGTAAGAAAACGCAGACTTAAATCCCAATCCGCCAGCCCTCTAGTTATTTCCAGCTTTGCCAGTTCGGCATCACTTACTAAATCCTCTACAAAAAGTATACTCACTACTGGAGAAGAAGGCTCTTGATCAGATATTGTTCGAACCATAGACACCTCCTGAAACCACTTGATGATAGCACGAAAGAACCTTCCTTAAGAAGTACGAACAACACTCATTGATCAGAAACCCAACAGAAATCATCGGGCATTGTCTTTCTGTGGTGCTTATTCAACAGGAGCGAAGACTATAATTCTTGTAGAAGTAATTAAGGCAGACTGGCAGGAGGATTTTCTATGGGAAGAGAAGCACTTATAGCTTTGATAAATAACGCAGCGTTACTCATAACTCTTGCGGTTGTTTATGGGCTCTTCTATGCCCGATCTTCGCCGAGCAGACAATTCTCAAGTCAAGTGATCTCAGCTTTGTTTCTCGGTATGATCACTCTTGCCGTAATGCTCAACTCATGGCAGCTAGCTCCTGGAGTAGTTTTCGATACAAGATCCGTTGTCCTTGGGCTTATAGGCCTCTACTTCGGTCTCGTGCCTTCTTTGATCGCGGCTTCCATGAGCATTGCTATGAGAATGTTCATGGGAGGAGGGGGTACGCTCGCCGGCATAAGTAGTATTATCAGCTCGGTTTCTGTCGGTCTCCTTTGGCGACACTTTTTGAAAGAGAGAAGGACACGCCACTCGATTGTTGAGTTGTACCTATTTGGAATCCTCGTACATGTTTTTATGTTGTTATGCATGCTTCTTCTCCCATCGCCAAGCCGAGAGACTTTTTACGCCGTTGCCGCACTGCCGGTTATGCTTATCTATCCAGCAGCAACTACGGTAGTTGGGTGGGCTATGACAGCGCAATCAGCCAAGCGGCGCGGAGAGATAGCGGAGAGAGTGCTGGCGGCTACAAGCAAAAGACTGGCAACAATCGTTAAGAATTCTCCGATAGCCATCGTGAGTCTTGATCTCGAATACAGAGTAAGAAGCTGGAACGAGGCGGCTGAAAAGATCTTTGGCTGGAAGAGTTCGGAGGTAATAGGCAAACCCCTGCCCTACATTCCGGAAAACATGAGAGAAGAACACGCTAGAATCAACGAAGAGACTTTGAGAGGTCTATCGGTTCACGGAAAGCGATTTGTAAGGTTCAGAAAGGATGGCAGTGAAGTTGTGGTGAAGTTATTCAGTGCTCCGATAAGGAATGAAAAGGGAGATCTCGAGGGAATGCTTGGAATCCTTGAAGACGTAACCGCACAGCACAAAGCAGAAGCCGCTCTCAAGGAAAGTGAACTCCGTTTCAGAAGGCTGTACATGAACATGAATGCTGGCATTGCCATATACAAGGTTACTAACTCAGGAGAAGATGTGGTATTTCTCGATATGAACCCCGCCGGATGCAAGATAACCGGGGTCACGAAAGAAGAGATCCTTGGAAGAAGTGTGCGGGGGGTCTTCCCGAAAGTAGTTGAACTCGGGTTGTATGACACGATGATTGAGGTTTGGAAGACCGGACGCTCCAAGCATCATCCAGTAATGAACTACCGTGACGGTAAACTGGATCTAAGAGTTGAGAACTTCGTTTACCGTAACAGGCCGGATGAAATAGTTGCTGTGTTTGAAGATGTGACGAAGCGCGAGTTAACACTTCAAGAACTTGAACGGAGAGTTTGGTGCAGAACGAAAGAGCTTGAGGAGGTAAACAAGGAGCTTGAGGCCTTTACTTACTCAATGGCCCATGATCTGAAAGCTCACCTGAGAGCAATTAATGGCTTTTCTAAGATAATCTCGGATCGTTACTCGGAACTTATTCCTGAAGAAGGCACTCGCTATCTGGGGTTCATACTCAAGGCCGGGGAGGATATGTCGGAGCTGATAACGGGCCTTCTTGAGTACTCAAAAGTAGGTAGATCTCCCCTTAACCTAGAGATCCATTCTTTGAAGGAAATAGTTGATGAATGCGTTTCTACACTGTCAAGTAGAATTGAAGAGGAGTATGCTTCGGTGCAGACCGCCTCTGAGATGCCAAATGTCTATGTAGATCGCACGCTAATGAAAAGGGCGGTTATCAACCTTCTTCAAAACTCCTTGACCTATCACAAACCAGAAGAACGAGCCGCAGTGAAGATATACTCTGAAAGAAGAGGAGAATGGGTACACCTGATTGTTGAAGATAATGGAATAGGAATAAGTCAGAAATTCCATAAGAGGATCTTCAACATATTCCAGAGGCTCCATTCTAGCGAAGACTTCCCGGGAAGCGGTATAGGTCTGGCTATTGTGAAGAAGTCGATCACTTTGATGGGTGGGGACGTTTCTGTGCAATCAGTGCCGGGAGAAGGAGCAAAGTTCATAGTGAAGATTAAGGAGGCCAGGCTTTGAAAGAAGCTTTGATACTGCTCGTCCAGGATAACCAGATGGACGTCGAACTGACACTTGACTCCTTCAGACAGGTAGGACTTACGAACCGAGTCGAGATTGTAAAGAGCGGTGAAATGGCTCTCGACTATGTGTTTGGCAGAGGGCGATACGAAGATAGAGAGGCATTCCCTGTGCCTGATCTTGTCTTGCTGGATCTCAAATTACCCGGGATTTCTGGACATGAAGTTCTTCACGAAATAAAGCATTCCGAACTCACAAGAAGGATCCCTGTCGTCGTCCTTACATCTTCTCGTGAAGAAAGAGACAGGGCAATTTGCTATGACTGCGGAGTGAACTCCTATCTTGTCAAACCGATCGATTTTGACGAATTCCTGATCGTTGCGAAAGCTATTGGAGATTACTGGCTGACGATCAATGTCGGTCCTCCAGAAACATAAGGGCCATCAAGGTACGCGGCGGGTTGAGTATTGGAAAAGAGTGAGAGTTCTTCGTTGAGCAAGGACCTGTTCTTCGTGAAGAACGGTTCTTCGTTCCGACGCTTCGCGTCCAGGTTCTTGGTTCTTCGTCTAGGATTCCGTCATTCTCGTGTATTGTCATAAGAGAGAAAGTAGAGAGTATAGAATGAGGGTAGAGGGAGTAGCAAGTCGTCATTCCAAAATGATTCAGAATCCTGCTCCTAAAAATCGCAGTACGCTTAGGAGCAAGGACCCGCTGATGGCTTTGAAGAACCGTCCTTCGTGAAGAACAGTTCTTCGTTCCGACGCTTCGCGTCCAGGTTCTTCGTTCTTCGTCTAGGATTCCGTCATTCTCGTGTATTGTCACAAGAGAGAAAGCAGAGAGTATAGAATGAGGGTAGAGGGAGTAGCCAGTCGTCATTCCAAAATGATTCAGAATCCCGCTCCTAAAAATCGCAGTACGCTTATGAGCAAGGACCCGCTGATGGCTTTGAAGAACCGTCCTTCGTGAAGAACGGTTCTTCGTTCCGACGCTTCGCGTCCAGGTTCTTCGTTCTTGGTCAAGCACATCTCGTCTGAACCTGATTCAGAATCTCGATCTAAGATCAGTTACAAGTGGAGAACCGTCCTTCGCTCAGACCCAAGCCCAGATCCTGAACAGGAGCACTTCAGGATGACGTGAAGGACTGTCATCCCGATATGAAACTGATCGGGATCTCGAATGTAAGAACCGCTGTGCGTTTAAGAACATGAACCCGCTGGTCGCTGACGAAGACAACGTTGTCCGTCAATGGTCCACCGTCCACCGAGAAGAGCATTTCAAAAGACTTATAGAGTGTATTGGCTTTTGCTCTTATAACTTGCAACTTGCAGGTTCGAAAAACCTTGAGAGCAGTATTTTGAAACAAGTTCAGCATGACGGGATGTGATGTTTTTGCTCAACAGCTTGCAACTTGGAACTGAGAACTTGCAACTGATCTTTCAGCTTACAGCGCATCATAGGACGAATAAAAGTTCCTCGCTCTGAACGAAGGGCTTCTCTTTTATTTGTCTCATACAGTCCAACCACAACCTTGCGAACATTTTGTGGCTGCTAAAGTCTCACCATGGCAGAGGGCATTAGATTCATAAATGGGCCTTTTAATCAATTTCGGTCGTTTTCTGCTGTTAGAAGTGCTCTGAAAATGTTAGAATTGTCCTGAATATCTGGAGGTGGCTTTCGTGACGAAGAATCCCCTGAATCTAAGGCTTTCAGAGATCATGTCCTTAAGAGGTTCTTTTGAGTTTTATAGAGAGAGAATTGATAGATACAACGACAAACTGAATGCATTTCTTCAGGTGAGCAACCCTTCCGATTCGCAAAAGGAAGGGTTTCCTTATGCTCTAAAGGATAATATTCTGGCGCTAGGGACTCGAACAACCTGTGCGAGTAGAATACTCGAAAACTATGAGTCTCCTTATGATGCCACTGTTACCAGCAAGCTGAACAATAAAGGCGGAATAATACTCGGCAAGACCAATATGGATGAATTCGCAATGGGTTCCTCAACTGAGAACTCCGCGTTTGGACCTTCCAGAAATCCCTGGGATCTCGACCGAATTCCTGGAGGCAGCAGTGGTGGAAGCGCAGCAGCAGTTGCTGCGGGTCTTGCCCCATTTGCATTGGGAAGTGATACCGGAGGGTCGGTAAGACAGCCGGCTTCCATGTGCGGAATCGTTGGTTTTAAACCGACTTATGGCCTTGTGTCGAGATACGGATTGGTTGCATTTGCCTCATCGCTGGATCAGATCGGGCCATTGACGCGCTGTGCACAAGACGCCGCAGAAGTGATGGCGATGATTGCAGGCCACGATCCGAAGGATTCAAATACTCTAAGGAGGAATCTAGACTTCAATGTCTCTATTGAAAGCGATGTTAAGGGGCTGAAGTTTGCTGCACCTTCAGAGATGCTTAACTACCCGGGTTTGGATTCGGGAGTCAAAGAGAGATTCCTGTCAATGATGGAAGCTATGAGGAGCGCCGGTGCAAAAGTAGAGGAGATTTCGATTCCTAGTGTCGAGTATGCTGTCGCCACATATTACTTGATCGCTCCGGCCGAGGCAAGCTCGAATCTCGCCCGTTATGACGGAATCAGATTTGGGTCGAGAAGTCCCGCAGAAGACTATGAAAGTCTCATAAACAAGAACAGAGACAGCGGTTTCGGAGAAGAAGTGAAAAGGAGGATTCTTCTTGGAACTTTCACTCTCAGCGCTACCTATTATGACGCGTACTACAGAAAAGCGTTGAAAACAAGAAGGATCATGGCCGGTGAACTCAACCGAGTACTCAATGAATATGATTACATTGTAAATCCCTCTTCGCCAGTCATTGCTCCGAGACTTGGCGAGATAACCGATCCCCTCGCCTACTATCTTATGGATATATATACTATACCCGCAAATGTAGCAGGGCTTCCGTCGATCTCAGTTCCTATAGGCCTGGTTGACGGTTTGCCTGTCGGTCTGCTTCTCACAGGGAAGAGGTTCAGTGATGTCTCACTACTGAATGCTGCCGGGGGGATTGAGGATCTCTCTCCCTCTTATGAAAACGGACTGGCGAAGATCCCTGAAAGGTGGGCGAAATAATGTATAAGACTGTGATCGGGCTGGAAATCCATGCTCAGCTCAAAACCGAGACCAAAGCATTCTGTAGCTGTCGGGCCGATGTTTTCGATCTTGAACCGAATACTGTTATTTGCCCTGTCTGCACAGGTCAACCCGGCACTTTACCGGTGTTAAACGAACGGGTAGTCGAGTTCGCCGTAATGGCCGGAATCGCTATGAACTGCACCATCAACAGGCGGTCGGTCTTTGACAGAAAGAATTACTTTTACCCGGATCTGCCGAAGGGTTATCAGATTACTCAATATTTTTTCCCGATAGCCGAGAACGGTTACCTGTATCTCGTAAACGGCGAAGAGAAGCGAAGAATTAGGATCCGCAGGATTCACATAGAAGAAGACGCGGGCAAGATGGTTCATCAGGGAACGGAATCAATAACCGGATCGTCGGGAAGTTATCTGGATCTAAATAGGTGCGGGGTTCCGCTAATTGAAATTGTTACAGAACCAGATCTAAAGAGTCCGGTCGAGGCCCGCATCTTCATGGAACTCCTCAGAGATACGCTAAGGGCCCTGGGTGTGTGTTCTGGAGACATGGAGAAGGGCGCATTGCGCTGCGATGCGAACATCTCGATGGTTGACGAGAGTGGGAGAAGCTCTAACAGGGTAGAAGTCAAGAACATCAACTCCTTCAAGTTCGTTGAGAAGGCACTGGAATTTGAACAGGAGAGGATTTCCAAGGCGTTGGCTTCAGGAGTCGATGTCGCAAAAGAAACCAGGTCCTGGAATTTCTCTTCAAAGGAAACATATTCTATGAGATCAAAGGAGGAAGAGAACGATTACCGTTATTTCCCCGAACCTGATCTCCCAGAGCTTATCATCAGCGATGATCTTATAGAGAGAATTGAGAGAAGTCTTCCGGAGCTTCCATGGGAGAAAGTAGAGAGATTCATGGAGCAATACTCGCTTCCCGGCTATGACGCCTCCGTTCTTGCTTCAGATAGTGAAATCTCTTCTTATTTTGAAGAGGTTGCGCAGGCCACCGGAAAGCCCAAAGAGAGTTCAAACTGGATTATGGGCGAGGTTATGAGGCTTATGAACGATAGGCAACTTTCCCTGGAAGAGGTGAAGGTAAGTCCGGAGAACTTCAAGGAGCTTTTCGATCTAATTGAGCAGGGCAAGATCTCAAACAAGATAGCAAAAGACATTTTTCCAGTGATCGTGGAGAACGGAAAGTCACCGACTCAATTGGTTAGAGAAAAGGGACTTCAACAGATAGACGATGACACCGTGATCGAAGATGCAGTTAGAAAGGCCATGAATGACAACCCTGCAGCCGTTCAGCAGTTTAGAGACGGTAAGGAGGGAGTCCTTGGATACTTCGTGGGAGCGGTCATGAAAGCGACCAAAGGAAAGGCAAACCCGTCCAAGGCAAATGAAATCGCAAGGAGGCTGCTTAGAGATTGAAGAAGAGACTTTGCCTGTTCTTAGTTGTTTTTCTGGGAGTTCTGATCTTCTCCGAAATTCAGATCAAGCTGAACAATGCTGGGTGGAGCGTTTCTGCGGACATACGGGCATATGAAGATATTTATCTGACACTAGCTTTGGCCTCGGGAATCCCCTACGTTGGGGTAACTTATGTGGACACTTGGGAGGAATACTCCACCGGATTTCTTAAGCTGAAGACCAAAGACGGTCTTTTCAGAGGATCGCTGCTTGCCAGCAACGAGGGGCTTTTCATGGGTGTAAGGTACGTCACCAACACAAATCAGATCCCCATCTTTTCTCACACTACTCTTGAACTCGAGCTTTCAACGGTGGGTAAGATGAAGTATCTGGCGAGGAACTGGGTACGTCTGCCGCTGGGTCAGCTCAATGGAGGCCTCAGCGTATTCCTCCATGGGGAGGACTCCTTTTCGTTCAACGATATAGGTTTGTATCTTTATGCAAAGGAATATGAGCGAAGCCTAAGGATAAAGAATGCAGAGAGTAACGTTGTCGCCACTGTGGATCTCAAGACTAACGACTCGCTCGGAGAGGTCGGTTACGGTATAGGGATAGGGATGAACTATCTTTCCTTCGATCTCGGCGTGGCTTTCGCCGGGAATTTCATAGTCCCGGCTGGCGACCTGAGACTAATGCTTTCGCCGACAGTCATGGTAAGCATGCGAGGGATCGATGCACAGATGCTTATCTCGAAGCTTGGGAGCGACGATTCGGTCTTTGCGGGTATCTCAGTCACAAACTTCAATCTTAACGGGATTTTCATGAGGCTTGTATTCTGATGGGTGTGGGAGCGTATGTGCATATTCCTTTCTGTGCTAGAAAATGCTCTTATTGCGATTTCTGCACAATCCAATTCGACAGGGAATCGGTCGAGGCCTATCATGATTCGTTGAAGAAGGAGATCGAGATGTATGAGGTCCCGGGAATCGTCGATACCTTGTACTTCGGAGGCGGATCACCTTCGCTGTATCCTATTGACCTAATGGAGGAAATCGTATCGCATATCAATCTTTCATTGGGTACAGATGTGTCCGAGGCTACCATAGAGGCCAACCCGTGGGAGCTCGATAAAGAGCATCTCCTGGCATGGAGATCTACTGGCTTCACCAGGCTTTCAGTGGGAGTCCAGTCATCCGAGCGGAGTATACTGGAGCGTTGCGATAGACCCGTTCCCGCCGATCTTATGGGCAGGTTGTTCTTGAGCAGAGATACTTTCGATAATCTGAATCTCGATTTCATTCTCGGGTTACCCGGTGAAAACAGAGAAAACGTGATTGCCAATTTAGAGCTGATCAAAGAGGTTTCCCCCGATCACATCTCATACTATATCTTTGATTCAGATCACGAAACTGAATTGATGAGGCGGGTACACGATGCTATCATTGAGTTGCCCGATTCCGAAGCAATTGCAGAACATCACGACATGGTTCTTGAATCTTTGGCCAGCATGGGATACAAGAGATATGAGATATCATCCTGGGCAAAAGATGGTAGTGAATGTCTTCATAATCTGAAGTACTGGCGAAACGAGGAGTATCTGGGTTTCGGGGTTTCTGCCGGCGGTCATCTGGATCGCAAGAGATACGTCAATACCGAAGACCTTCAACTTTACAGCAGTTTGGTCAACCAGAAGATAAAACCGATCGCCGAGTTCGCAGAAAACGATGCTGTTCAGGAGTTGTTTGAAACTCTCTTTATGGGACTGAGGTTGGCAGAAGGAGTGGATCTGTCTGATCTGGTGTACTCTCGGGAGCTTCTTTCTCTCCTGGTTTCAAAGATAAAAACCCGTATTGGAGATTATATCTCATCTGACGAAGGTACAATTAAGTTGAACGACTTCGGGATGGATGTCTCCAGAAGAGTGTTACAGCAGCTCCTGGATATAAAGGAGGAGATCGAGATTGCTTTCTCCACATGAAGTACTCGAGGTTGCATTAAGAATCGAAACTGAAGGAGAGAACTTTTACAGAGAACTGGCGGAGAGCGCGCATAACGACCGGCAGGGCTCGGTCTTTAGGTTCCTCTCTTCTCAGGAAAGAAGTCACGCCGATACCTTTCGAACTCTTCTCAGGAGATTTGAAGAGGAGGCCATAGAACTTATAAACTGGGACGATGCACGTCAGTACATGGCGGCCTTAACCGAGGCAAGTGTGTTTTCTGACGAATTGAAGGACGCGATGAGTCGCTCAGACTATAAAAAGGCTATTGAACATGCAATAGAAGTGGAAAAGAAAAGCATAGCGTTCTACGAGAGTCTTTTGAAGAACTCAAAGGCCGATACTGTCGAAGCTCTCGAAAAGGTAATCAGCGAAGAGAAGAACCATGTTGAACTTCTGGAAGGACTGAGATAATGACCGTGGAAGAGCTTTCCGACTATCTGAAGAGGTTCTCTATTCACGAACGCAGTAATGAGACCGAAAGCTGGGACTCTTACTTCATGAGACTCGCATACCAGGTTAGAGAGCGATCCAGCTGCCATCATAGAAAAGTGGGCGCTCTGATAGTGAGGGAGAATAGGATTCTTTCGACCGGCTATAATCAACCGCCTTCGGGTTTCCCTCATTGCGATGAGATAGAGTGCATAAGGGATGCTCTGGGAATACCTTCCGGCCAGAATCAGGAGATATGTTACGCCGCTCATGCTGAACAAAACGCACTGTCTCAAGCGGCGAAATTCGGAATCTCGACTAATGGATCCACTATATACGTTACTCATCGTCCTTGCTCCATCTGCGCCAGACTAATAATCAATGCGGGGATAATAAAGGTTGTCTTCTCCGAAGGTTACCCGGATCCACTTACTGAGTTTATGTTCGAAAAAACAGGTGTCACAATGACGCATTTCACAAAGTGAATGGGAGGAAATCATGGCTATCGCAAGGTTAATGAAGTACTTAAGGCAGGACAGGATGCCTCATGTTTGGTGCCCGGGTTGCGGAAACGGCGTTATTATGAAGGCTTTCATAGAAGCTGTCGATAAGGAAGAACTTGATCCCGACAGAGTTGCCGTCATCTCGGGAATCGGATGTTCTTCAAGGGTTACGGGCTACCTGAACTTCAATACGATGCACACTCTTCATGGAAGAGCAGTAGCATTCGCTACTGGAGTGAAGCTTGCCCGACCGGAATTCAATGTGGTAGTTATGGGTGGAGACGGTGATATGGTCGCCATAGGAGGGAATCACTTCATTCATGCCTGCAGGAGAAACATGGATCTCACTGCAATAATATTCAACAACAATATCTACGGTATGACCGGTGGGCAATACTCTCCTACTACTCCTTACGAGAAGATAGCATCGACTTCACCATATGGGAACGTTGAAAACTCGTTTGACATAGTTAATCTGGCAGTCTCTTCAGGCGCAACGTATGTTGCCAGAACGACAGTATTTCACTATGCTCAAATGGTTCAGTTCATTCAGAAGGCCCTCAACCATAAAGGCATGGGGATAGTAGAGATCATGACCAACTGCCATACGTACTATGGCAGGTACAACGCAATGTCGAAACCCGAAGACATGCTTGCATACTTCAAGAAAAACACGGTTCAAATAGCCAAATCAAAAACAATGACTCCCGAAGAGCTGAAAGATAAGATCGTTGCAGGTGAGTTTGTGAATATAGAAGCGGAAACATACAGCGACAGATACAAGGCAAAGAGCGAGCAGATAATCGCAGCGGAGAGAGGTGAGAAAGCATGAAGCACGCATTCTCTCAACCTCATTCGGTAAGGATTTCCGGTATTGGAGGCCAGGGAAATGTTTTGATGGGGATAATTCTCGCAGAGGCCCTTTTGATACAGGGAAGTTGGGTAGTGCAGACCCAGTCTTTCGGAGCCCAGGTGAGAGGAGGACTCTCTTACTGCGATGTTCTCTTCAACACTGAGCCCATAGATTACCCCAAGGCTCATTCCTTTGAACTGATTTACTCTATGCACCAAACCGCTGTAAATGCTCATGTCCCTCTCATTCACATGAACGGCGTCCTTATTGTCGACTCCACTCTCGTCAAGTCTATTCCAAAAGAAGGAATCAGAATGACGAGAAAGATCATATCGAAGCCAGTGACAGAACTCACTGAGAACAAGTTTGGAAGTACTCTGCCGGCCAATATGGTCGGTCTAGGGTTGATTGCCAGAGCAGGAAACTTCGTCACAACTCAGTCGTTGAAAGATGCCATGGCAAAACACATAAAAGCAAAGTACGTGGAGATGAATTCCCAGGCGATTGATTTCGGTTACTCACTAATAGAGAAATCGTATAGTATTAGAAGAGAAAGAATAGATTCTGTCGGCCGGGGATTTGAATGAAGAAGTTTGTCAAGAGTCTTGGCAACGCAACAAATGGAATCAAGCACCTTCTAAGAGAGAGAAACTTCAGAATCCAGCTTGTAATCGGGGCAGTGATCTTGACTGTCGGCGCACTGATCGGACTGGATAAGGGTGATTATTACTGGCTTCTCTTCTGTACGTTTATGGTTCTGCTTCTCGAAGGAATCAATACCCTGGTCGAGAAGATAGCAGACATATTGAGGCCCTACTATGATGAAAGAGTGCGTGTGCTTAAGGATACAGCGGCTGCTGTCGTTCTACTCGGGAGCGCGGTATCTGTTTTGATTGGGTTATCAATTATTTTACAATCAATTTTCGGTCTGCATTTTGCCGTTGGACTGCTTTTTGGTATAATAATTCTGGTTGTCTTCTTTTCTTTGGGGCTATTTGGAGGTGGCAGGGAATGAACCGTCGGGTCATTCTGTTATTCTTATTATCGTTTTTGCTATTAATGACTCGCAGTTTTGCGTATTTCCTCGTTACATACGTGGTTAGGCCGGGAGACTCGATTCATACTATTTCGAGAGATCTGAGTGTCAGCATCTCAACTATTATTGACTTCAACAATATCAAAAGTGCAAACAGCATTAAAGCAGGGGACACGCTTAAGATACCTCAACCGGACGGTTTGATCTACGAGGTTCAGTCTGGTGACACCTTCGATTACATCGCAAAGTTGTTTTTCTCTCCTGTCGATGAATTGATTGCAGCAAATAATCTCAGGCCGGATTCTGTAATCAATCCCGGTCAAAGAGTTTTTATTCCCATGTCTTTGGTCAACCTGTATCAGTACATTCCTCAGAGCACCCCTTTCAGATGGCCCATTTATGGAGTAATATCTTCTGATTACGGTTGGAGAACACATCCTGTAAGCGGGCAACCCTCATTCCATTCGGGGCTTGACATTGCGGCTCCGGAAGGAACGCCGATCTTCGCAGCTTCGAGGGGAACAGTAGTCTTTGCCGGAGTGAACGGCGGTTATGGAAATATGGTCGAAATACAGCACGACAACGGTTACGTAACCCGCTATGGCCACATGAGCAGGATCAGTGTTTATGTAGGCCAAAGAGTGGATACCGGTTCGTTGATCGGCCGGGTCGGAAGCACAGGGGTCTCGACTGGTCCTCACGTACATTTCGAAGTCAGAGATCCGAAGACCAACACGATGAATCCACTTTCAATGCTTCCAACACGTGACCTCATGTACGTCATTAGAAGAGAGGATGACGGCACCGCTGCCGGTGGTAAATGACAAAGATACTGGTTAGTGCGTGCCTGATCGGAGTTAATTGCACATATCGCGGAGATAACAACCTGTCTTTCAAGCTTCTAGAGCTGGTCGACAGGTTTGTTTTTTTGCCTGTGTGCCCCGAGCAGCTTGGCGGACTCCCCACGCCTAGGCCTCGTGCGGAGGTTACTACCTCAAAGGACTGGCTGGCAAGCAAGATAGTCCTAGATCAATTTGGAAACGATGTCACGAGCAACTATGAGAAGGGGGCCGAAGAGGTTCTGAAGATTGCAAAACTCTCAGGTTCAAGTATTGCAGTTCTCAAATCGAGAAGTCCTTCTTGTGGTTGTAGAGGTATCTACGACGGAACCTTCAGCGGAGTGATGATTGACGGAATGGGAATAACGGCAGAACTGCTCATGAAGAACGGCATCGAAGTCTATTCCGAGGAAGAAACTAGCTTCTTATACTAGGATCAAACAACTCCGTAAGAATCTGCATCTCTTCCTTCTCGTTGAGCGTAAAACCCGGACTCTTCGCAAGGATAACCCATTTACCTTTTTGCCATAGCAAGGACTGATCTTTACCTCCGAACCTGACTATTTTGGCGTAGTAGTAATCTGACTTCTTAATCCTTCCTAAATCTCTAGTCAGAACCGATCCTTCTACAAGGAAGAGCGTCTCCCATGTGTCTTTTGCAGATTCAACCGATTCCATTTTCCAGACATAGACGTTTATCACTCTTGAACTGAGATCCAGTTGCAGGCAGCGCACCGAGTTGTCATACGGAGGGTAGAACACTCTGATGCTTTCTCCGCTTTCCTGCTTAACGGAAACCCCATTCGCAAGTCCCTGATCTGGCGGAAATGGCGCTTCACCGAGAAAAGTGAAGATACTTCGATTGAAAACAAGATCGTCAAGCATAATCTCATCTCTGGGCACAACAACATCTTTCCTGTGACCAAATGCGTAGTAAGAAGCAAATGCAATCAGTCCCAACACAAAGACGACTGTGAACAACGCCCTGTTTCTATAACGCTTCACCTTAGCGCCTTTCACTTTCGCTGCTCCCATCATTCAGATAAGTTCTAGAATCTTTGCAACCTTTGCTGGATCAAGCCTGTAAGGCGACCCCTTCCCTTGATAAAAGCCATGTTCTCTAATCAGATGGATTGAAATAGGTGAGTAGTCGACTTCTTCCTTTCGAGCTATGTTCCTGACATTGATGTTGGCTTTCTTTGAAAGATGACCGTGACGAAAGGGGCAGGGTATGTAGCCACGGCTCTCCTCAACGATTACAACGAATCGGTCATCGACCTTTACAGGCGAACCGAATCCTCTCTCGCCTTGCTTCATGAACATTTCCAGTTTGTTCGCGATTATCTCGTTTGTCAAACCCAGTTCCTTTACCTTCGCCTGATCCTCACTAATAATATCTACCAGGTTTCTTTCGTCGTGACCAAGAAAACCCGGGCCGGTAATACTGCCGGCTCTCATATTTTCCTGGATCTTATCGAAGTCCGGAGTCTGTTTCACAATCTCACCTCCAAAACTATCCAAATTTGTCGTAGTAGATCTTTTCTTCAGTGATTTTGTGCTTCGTCAAAACATCTATGCAGGCGTTTATCATTCCGGGACTGCCGCAGAGATACCCTTCTCTTGCAACATCATCACCCTGTTCGGAAAGATATCTGTCGACAACATCAGTAATGAGACCTATCTCGCCTTGCCAGTTGTCTTCCTGCTGCGGATCGGACAGCGCAGGAATGAAGTGAAAATTTGGCATCTTGCTTTCGATTTCCTTCATCTCTTCAAGGTAGAAAAGATCGCTCTTACTTCTTGCTCCAAAGAAATAATACGCCTTTCTCTCAACTCCCTTTTCCATCATATCCAACAAGATTGACTTGATCGGAGCCATTCCAGAACCGCCGGCAATGAATATTATATCTGAATCGGTATCTCTTAGAAAGAAATCTCCGAATGGTCCGAGGATTTTAATCCTGTCACCCACATTGAGCAGTTTGTGGACGTAAGTGGTTACAATTCCATTTGGAACCAGTCTTATAAGGAGTTCCACTCCATTCTTCACGGACGGCTGGGAGGACATCGAGTAGGCTCTCATGGTCTCTTCTCTTGTATCCCCATAGGCAGGGACAACCAGCTGGACGTACTGACCAGCTCTGAAACTTATCTCATCTTGAATACTGAAAAAGACTTCCTTAATGTCGTGAGTAACGTCTTCTATAGAAGAGACTGTCGCCACATATTCGCGAATATTGAACAACTCTTCGGGAATCTCGATTGACATATCACCCTTAACTTTGATCTGGCACGAAAGCCTTACATTGTCCTTCTTCTCCTTAGGCGAAAGATAAGGAAGTTCAGTGGGAAGTATAGGCCCAACGTCCGTCTTCACTTTAACCTTACAGAGACCGCAGCTGCCCTTTCCCCCACAGGCAGATGGAATGAAGATCTTTTCTCCAGCAAGAGTCGAAAGAAGAGTAGATCCGCCCTTCACCTTGTGACTCTTCGAGTCGTTGATAGTGATACTTACTTCTCCATAATTGTTCACAAGAGCGTCTGCAATTGTAAGAACGGCAGCGAGTACTGCGGAGATCCCTCCAACGACCAGAGCCGTGACGATTATCTGCAAACCAAACACCACCTTACTGGACGGGCAGCATGCCCGAGAAACCCATAAAGGCCAGGGCCATGATGCCGATGATAATCATTGTTATTCCCGGGCCCACTAACTGAGGAGGCAGGTCCTTCTCTCTAAGTCTCATTCGCATTGCAGACAGAGCAACTATCGCAAGCCACCAGCCGGCTCCAGAGCCGAAACCGAAGAATAACGACTGAATCAGGCTGTACTCTCTGATAATCATGAACAGTACGCCCCCAAGGATCGCACAATTCACTGTAATTAAAGGCAGAAAGATCCCGAGATTCATGTAGAGTGTTGGAGAGAATCTGTCTATGACCATCTCCAGAAACTGAACGAATGCGGCAATGACAATAATGAACACTATGTACCTTAGATAGACTAAATTCAGCGGGACAAGAATGTAGTAATACACTATGTAATTGAGCACAGATGTCAAGGTAAGAACAAAGGTTACCGCCATGCCAAGACCATTGGCCGTCTTTATGTCCTTCGATACCGAAATGAACGAGCACATCCCCAGAAAGTTGCTAAGAACCATGTTGCTAGTAAGAGCTGCAGCGATCATTATCACAAAAGGATTAAGTGGAACTCCCATCTACATCTCCCCCCCTCACTTCTTCTTCACGATCGGAGTCCTTGCGATCCAGATTATCGCACCTAATATGAAGAAGGCACTGGGTGCCATTATCATTATTACCCATGGAGTGAAGCCTTCAGGCATGACTCTCAATCCGAACAGAGTACCGAAGCCCAGCAGTTCTCTCACAAAAGCCACGGCAAGCAGGATCAACGAATAACCTATTCCCGCAGAGATTCCATCTATGAAAGAGAGCACAGGCCCATGCGACTGTGCGAAAGCCTCTGCACGACCCATGATAATGCAGTTGGTTATTATAAGGCCCACATAAGGACCAAGTGCTTTGCTTATAGAAGGCAGATAGGCCTTCAAGACAATATCGAGAATTATGACGTAGGTGGCTATTATCAGAACCTGCACCATCATACGGACGTTCTTTGGGATATGCCTTCTCAAAGCCGAGATTGTAAACGAGGAGAAAGCGGTGGTGAAGATAAGGCCGATGCCCATTATTAGAGTGTTTGTGAGGTTGTTTGTTACAGCCAGAGCCGAGCAGATTCCCAATATCTGAACAATGACGGGGTTGTCTTTCCAGATATTTGTAAGAAAAACCGACTTTTTTGATTCAGCCATTTCTAATTCACCGCCTCAAGAACTGCAGGAAATACATCGTTGATTGCCTTATTAAGCAGAGTTTGAATCGACTCCGAAGTCCTTGTTGCTCCAGTAATCGCATCTACCTTTGAGTCGTCTTTCGAACCAGTATCCTGTCCAGACACTACGGCGATTCGGGCAGAAGAACTCGATGATATCCGTTCTCCCCTGAACTGTTCCTTGAAAGCTGTTTCGTCGATTCTCCCGCCCAGTCCTGGGGTCTCTGAGTGGTTCACAAAATCAATCCCAACTATTCTAGAACCACTCTCATCAACTGCGACAAGGGCCGTTATAGTTCCCCATAGACCTGCGCTTTGAACTGTAAATGCGATTTCTCTCTTTCCTTCATTATCAGCAATGTAGACGGTCTGCTCACCGTCGATCTCCTGTATTCTATCCAGATAGAGTTTTTGCACTTCTTCACCCGGCAGAGAACGCGCATCCTCTACAATATTGAAAACATAGATCAAAGAACGACGAAATTCAAGCTGTTCGTTCCTTTCAATAGTGTCTGAAGCAATTGCGTTGATTCCTGCAAGACAGATAACGAATACGGTTGTAAGAATGAAAGTGAATACTACAGAGTAGAGCTTTTCACTCATGCTTTCACCTTCTTTGGGGTCACCAGATAGTCAAGAAGAGATGCGAATGTGTTTGCGATAAGCACCGCAAACATCAGACCGGCACCAAAAAGTGAGAATGTGCCGATTACTATGGCTAGAGACCCGATAATAACTCCATATATCCACTTTGCTGTATCCTTCTTAGGAGCACTGATAGGATCAGTTGCCATGAACACAGCTCCGAACAGAATGCTACCCCCGATTATTGAGTAGACAGGGTTTATGCTTGAAAGTCCGAATAAGAAGAGTATTCCCGACATCGCGAAGGCCGAAACGAGAGTGGAGACTATGATCTTCCACGACGCGGTCTTGGTTAGTATCAGGTAAACGGCCGCCGCAGCAATCAGCCACTTCGCAGTCTCTCCCGCAGTGCCGGAGATGTTCCCGAAGATCATTCTCCATGCGCTAACCTCTTCTCCACTCCTGATGACATTCATAGGGGTGGCCATAGTAATAACGTCGGAGCTGATCCATCTACTGAAGCCCTGTCCCCATGACTGGACGGCCGGCGTCCAGCTCTGCTGAACTGCAGCCGGAAAACTCACGTAGACAAAGGCTCTGCCAACAAGAGCCGGATTGTACAGGTTTTTGGCAAAGCCCCCGAATGCCATTTTCGCAAAAACAATTGCAAAAGAACTGGCAACTATGACGATCCAGAACGGTACTGCAGGAGGAAGGACCAGACCCATCAAAATACCGGTGACTATAGAAGCCTCGCTCACCGATTTTCCCTTTTTCCTTTCAAAGAGCCATTCGCATAGGACTGAAACCAGAACCGAAAGCAGAACCGTGGAGAAGACTACCCAGCCGAAATTTCCAATGGAGAATACCAAGATTGGAAGTAGAGCATAGATAACCTTTCTCATCATCGGCTGTTTCTGGAAGAACTTTTTCGCCATCTCTGGCACCTCCGAAAAAAAGCTTGACTATAATTGTGGTCATACTGTATAATGGTCCCGAGGTGGTTCTCTTGTCAAAATTACACGAGCTCTCATTTTATTCTCTGGCCGAAGCAAAAGCTCACTTTTCAAAGGTTGTTGACGACTGTGAGAAAGCCGATATAATTATAACAAAAAACGGGCTTCCAAAGGCAGTTATGATGGACTACGACAAGTACGTACTCCTCAGCAGATTTCTCGAACGGGTTTACGATCTGTACTTAATGGACGCTGGCGATGAAGCTATGGATGTCGAGATAAAGGATCTTATCGTTCAGGTTGATGATGATTGACGGAGGTGCAAGATGGCAGAAGTTATCCTCGAGAAGGTAGCAAAGACTTATCCGAACGGATTCAAGGCCGTTCTCGATGCGAATCTCGAAGTACAGGACAAGGAGTTTCTGGTTCTACTCGGTCCCTCAGGCTGTGGAAAGACGACGACACTCAGAATGATCGCGGGCCTTGAGGAGATTACGGAAGGAACAATCAAGATCGGTGGAAGAGTTGTTAACGATGTCGAACCTAAGGATAGAGACATCGCCATGGTCTTTCAGAACTACGCGCTTTATCCACACATGTCTGTTTACGAAAACATGGCTTTTGGACTTAAGTTGAGAAAGACTCCAAAGCCGGAGATCGAGAAGAGGGTAACAGAAGCGGCACGTATTCTTGGAATAGAGCAGTTGCTGGATAGAAAGCCAAAGCAGCTTTCCGGTGGTCAGAGACAGAGGGTCGCAGTCGGTAGAGCGATTGTTAGAAACCCAAAAGTCTTCCTCTTCGACGAACCTCTCTCCAACCTTGACGCCAAGCTGAGGGTACAGATGAGAGCCGAACTGAAGAGGCTTCACCAGAACCTTCAAGCAACGATTATCTACGTTACTCATGACCAGGTTGAAGCAATGACAATGGCCGACAAGATCGTAATTATGAAAGACGGAATAATTCAGCAGATCGGCGATCCTTATTCAGTTTACTTCGAGCCGAAGAACAAGTTCGTTGCTGGATTCATCGGCACTCCCGCAATGAACTTCATCAGCGCGAAGCTTGTATCTGAAGGTGGAAAAGTCTGGGTAGTAAAGGAAGACATGAAGCTTCTCGTTCCTGAAGACAAGGTCGAGAGGCTCGGGCACCTTGTCGGCAAAGAAACGACTTTCGGTATAAGACCGGAAGACATCTACGACAAGATGTATGCGGTTGCGCCAAAAGACGAATTCACGGTGAAGGGCAATGTAGATGTTGTCGAACCCCTTGGAAGCGAAACTCTAATCCACGCCAATATTCACGGGGACGAAATCGTCGCAAAGGTTGATCCGAAGAGCAGAGCGTCTGCAGGCGACAAAATGGATCTGGTCTTCGATATGTCTATGATGCACCTGTTTGATCCTGAAACCGAGGAGAACGTCCTCGCCGGTACTCACCAGGAAGCTACCCCTGACAACATTTAGTTATCATGAAAAAAAGGTGGCTCAGGCCACCTTTTCTTATTTTTCGGTTCAATTAACCTCTCGCTTCGACATAAGTCTTGACTCTGGCGGTCAATCTTGCCTTTTTACGTGAAGCCGTATTCTTATGAATAGTTCCTGACTTCGCCGCCTTGTCGAGAGTAGAATATACTTCGCTAAGCATGGAAGAAACGGACTGTGGATCTTCGCCCTGTTCCATAGCCTTGTACAGCTTCTTGGAAGCATTTCTGAATTTTGTCCTGACGGCCCTGTTCATTACGGTTCTCTTGGCCGTCTGCTTTACTCTCTTCTTTGCTGATGCATTATTAGGCACTTATCACTTCTCCTCCTTTCGAGATTTACCTGTTTATTCTATCATCAATCTAATGCTTTCTTCAATTGGTCGACGGCGTTTGTTTCTTCCCACGGAAGCTCGACGTCGATCCTTCCAAAATGACCGTATGAAGCTGTCTGTCTGTAGATAGGGCGCTTCAGGTTGAGACGATCGATTATTGCTGCAGGTCTGAAATCAAAGACCTTAAGGACCGCCTTTCTGAGCTTCTCGAGGTCGACCTTCTCTGTATCGTGGGCATCGATCATGAAGGATACGGGTTTAGCAACACCTATCGCATAGGCAAGCTGAAGAGTGACTCGATCTGCAAGGCCGGCTGCCACGATATTCTTGGCAGCATATCTCGCCATGTAGTGAGCAGACCTATCTACCTTCGTAGGATCCTTTCCACTGAAGGCTCCTCCACCGTGAGGTGTCCAGCCTCCGTAAGTATCGACGATGATCTTCCTGCCAGTCAATCCCGTATCTGCAGAAGGACCTCCCCTGACGAATCTGCCCGTCGGGTTCACGAAGATTTCCACCCCTTCAAGAAGTAGCTCGTGGTCTATTTCAGGAGCAATTACGTTGTCAACTACGAGTCTTTCGATCTCCTCTGCAGTCAAGTCAGGATCATGCTGGGTCGATACAACTATCGCAGTTACGCCAACGGGCTTGCCATCCTGATACTTAACTGTGACCTGGGTCTTTCCGTCGGGTCTAAAACCACGAACAGATTGATCCTTTCTCACTTTGCTGAGCCTACGGGCCAGCCTGTGGGCAAGGACTATCGGCAACGGCATCATCTCGGCAGTTTCATTCGTTGCATAGCCGAACATCATACCCTGGTCCCCCGCGCCGATAAGCGCATATCTATCTGTATCATTCTTTTTCGCCTCAAAGGACTTATTCACTCCAAGTGCAATATCCGGCGACTGCTCATCGATACTTGTAAGAACTGCACAGGTCTCTCCGTCAAAGCCGAACTTTGCCCTGTTATAACCGATATCGAGAATTGTATCCCTTACTACCCTGGGAATATCTACGTAAGCCTTTGTGCTTACTTCTCCGGCAACTACTGCAACACCCGTTGCCAGAAGAGTCTCAACCGCGACTCTAGAATCTTCATCCTGAGTCAACATCGCATCGAGTATCGAATCTGAAATCTGATCTGCCATTTTGTCGGGATGGCCTTCGGTAACGCTTTCACTGGTGAACAACCAAGTCTTCATGACTGCCTCCTATAAACTGAATCTATTCTCCATATTCTTCCTCGGATAAGAATCTACCACCAATTATCTCGAAGGACAAGGGCCTGAATGCTCTGCTGAAATCGGCAGTGATCTGGATCTTGTTCTGACACTTGCTGCCAACAAATTCTTTATCCAGTCTATAGGCTCCCTTTCCCTTTCCGTAATTGACGCTCACATCGTAGTACTTTCTCAAGTGGCTTCTAAACTTCTCCCCGCACTTGTTGCATTCAAAATGTACGATAATTGTGTTTCCGCTGTCGTAAAACGGATTCTTGCTTATGTCACGCGGCTTCTTCTTGAAAAACATCCGAAACTACCTCCTCATGACTATTCTGAAGTCCTTCGAAGCCTCGTTGCCCCAGTGATCACGAACTACTACCCTGGCATCTCTTGGATTCGTCCAGTCTATGTCGTCCCAGATGTTTATCGGAAGCAAACTGAGAGATATCCTGGAGTTAAGGTTAAACCAGTAGTCAGACTCTGTCGATGGCGAAGAGTATATTTCGTGGACCCTGTCTGCTTCGTCCAAATCGAAAGAAACGAAGTCAATCTGATACACGAGATTGTTTTCAACATAAAGCTCGATCGTCTTCGGGCTGACCGGATGCCTCAGTTGCACCTTGGCATGGAGATCCAGAGGGGTGCTGGAGGTCATTTCAATCGTTGGCTTTCCCTGTGCGAAAGAATAGGTCTTTCCGCCTGCCCTTATGTCTAGAATCTCAACCGCAGATGTCGGATTCCCTGTGTCAAAATAGAATCCGGGATTGATTATCGTCTTCATAGTTGAATCTCTTACTTCGAGATGAAGATGAGGCGCCACATTTCCACTGTTTCCGGATTTCGCAACAACATCGCTTTTTCTAAACGGAAGCTCTCTCGGGTCGAAGGTTACTTCGATATATTGATCTCCAAACTCGGAGATCAATTGATGATAAAGATCGTTGAGTTTTCTTCCGGTGAGAGAGGAAGTGTCTCCAATCTCGTTAACGTGAGCGAATATGACATTGATTCCTTTCTCGTTTGTGAGAATGTTCGTAACCTCTGGAAGCATCAGAGCTATACCGATCCCGTATATGGGATGATTTAAGTATATCTGGTGAACATACGAGTTGTCCGGAGAAAGGAGATCTAATCCAACGATGCTTCCCGTAGAGTAATCCATTCCCATATGGAAGTGCTCGGGATAATTGATGTTTCTTGAGTTGCCACGATACTCGCCAAAGTAACCTGTTACTTCTGGAGCCCTCTTCAGCGGAAACAGCAAAGTCGCAGAAAACAGCACACCTACAAATAAGAGCACCGCTGTGACCGACAATAATCTCTTCATTTCCTTCCCTCCTCACAAATAGAAGAAATGAGCCTTTTATTTATCTCATCGGAGGACACATACTCAACCTCAATAAGATCCTTTTCGTAGTTCTCAGACAGAATTTCGACCGAACCCCTGAACCTCATGAAGCTCGAAAACTCGGTAGGTTTAAGTCTAAGTTTTCTCCGAGATCTCTTACCGTATAGCCGCGTTGATATCTCGCTCAATATACCTTCGATATTGTAACTCTTCAGAGCACTAACCATCACGGCTTCTGGAAAGATCGTCCCGAGCTCCGCAAGTCTCTCGTTCGTGCATAGATCGATCTTATTCAAGACATGGATCCTCTTGATTTCACCGGCGCCGATATCCCGCAGGGTACGATCGACGATTTCATATTTCTCTTTGACTGCCATGTCAGAGGCATCGGAAACTACAGCCAGAAGATCCGAGTATTTGACTTCATCTAACGTCGATCTGAAACTCTCCATCAATTCGTGTGGCAGTTCTCTAATGAATCCAACGGTATCTGAAATGAGAACCTGCATTCCTGCAGGTAGTCTAGCTCTCCTGACTCGAGTATCAAGAGTCGCGAACAATTTGTTCTCTACAAGAAGGTCTTCACTGCTGATTTCAGATACCAGCGACGACTTCCCAACATTCGTATATCCTACAAAGGAAACCAGCGGGATCGACGAAACGAGTCTTTTCTTCCTCGAGATCTCTCTCTGCCTGCCCATCTCTTCTATGTCTTTGCGAAGCCGAGAGATTCTCTCCTGCGCCTGCCGCCTGTCCGTTTCAAGCTTCTTCTCTCCGGGCCCTCTTGTTCCTATTCCCGCTCCAGTCTGCGAAAGTATCCTTCCGAAGCCTTTCAGCCTCGGCAACTGATACTTAAGACTGGCCATCTCAACTTCGAGTTTCCCTTCCTTGGTCGATGCGTGGTCCCCAAAGATCTTCAGGATAAGTTGCGTCCTATCCATTACGGGGACTCCAAGAAGCTTCTCCAGGTTCATTGCCTGAGATGGAGACAGCTCATGACGGGTGATAATGAGGACTGCACCAAAAGCTTCCAGTGTTCTCCTCGCAAAATCCACCTTGCCTTTGCCCAGATAGTGACGGGGATCAGGGTAATCGAGGTTCTGGACCACCGTCTCAACGATTTCGTACCCAGCAGTCCGAGCGAGCTCGTTAAGCTCGCCCAGTATTTCTGACTTGATATTCTGCTCTTCAGACGAAAAAACAGCGACAAGTAAAGTGTCTATGCTCGCTTCAGTCCTCCTTCTTGCCAGTAGTATTCGTCAATTTCACGTACTTCTGGGGAACCATCATCTTGATTGCATGCTTGTAGACCAGAGTCTGCTCCTGACCGTCCTCAAGCAGCACCGTGAAATTGTCGAACGACTTGACCAAACCCTTCGTCTGGAATCCCCCTTCAAGGTACATCTTCACTTCGATCCTGTTAACCCTAAGAAGATTCAGGAAACGATCCTGCAAATTGAACTTTTCAGCCATTCTTACCCCCCCAAATTGAGAGAACCGTATTTTCTAAAACCCGAGCAGCCTCACCTTCTAGACTGGACAGGTCAATTCTCAGAGCTTCAGAATATCTTCTAAACCATATAATCTGACGACGAGCGTATCTTCTTGTGTTCACAAGAATCCGCTCGATAGTATCCGTGAGGGATACACCACACCTAATATATTGTACCATTTCGGCGTAACCTATTGTCTTAAATGCGTTGAGCTCGGGCCCATAGCCTTTTGACAGAAGGCTCTCGGTCTCATCGGCAAGGCCTGCGCGAATCATCTCATGTAGACGACTCTCTATTCTGGCATGGAGCTCGCTCCTATCCCTTTCGAGAATGACAAGACAAAAGTCACGATTGTGATCTCTCTCGTTCTGCAACTCAGTTAGCGGTCTTCCCGTTTTGAAGAAAACCTCAAGATACCTTATAGTTCTCTTGAGATCGTTCTCGTGGAATCTTTCAAAGGCATTCTTGTCGACTCTTTCCAGGATCTTCCTCAGCGATCCTTTGTTTTCGGATTCTATCTGAAGAAGGGCCTCTCGCACCGTTTCATCTCTAGGGGGAACGTCCACCAAACCCTTCATAAGGACCTCGGCGTAAAGGCCAGTTCCACCGGCGAGAATCGGGATCTTCCCTCTAGCAGTTATGTCCGCAACACTTTCCAGAGCAAGGTTTTTGAACTCCATCACATCAAAGTCTTCATCGGGATCACGTATGTCGATCAGCCAGTGCTTAAGGACGGCTTGTTCACTCTCGGTCGGCTTGGCCGTGCCGATATTCATGAAACGGTAGATCTGACGCGAATCAACGGATACAATTTCTATCGGTAGTCTCTGAGCCAAATCCAGAAGAAGCGATGTCTTTCCCACAGCGGTCGGTCCGAGGAGAATTGGTATCATTTTTTATCAATAACCCCGTACAGGACTCCGCTCTTTTTGCTGCCCCAGAGCCTGTCGAACTCGAGATCGAGCTCTTCGAAGAGGCTGTCTCGTGTTCTGCTTTTGATAATAAACCTCTTTGATGAAATCCTGATCATTTCATCAACGTCCGATCTATTTATCCTTTCATACATCGCAAATGGCCTTAGAGGGTTAATCGAATGAGACCTCATCTGCGGGCTGTCAAACATAGGATCACAATAGACTATATCGTAGGCATTGTCTTCACAGCCTTTCACAAAGTCTCGTAAATCTCTATTGTGAAGCTCTATCCTTCTCGAAGCCTCTATTAACCATTCATCTGCATAGGGGTAGTTGCGAAGACCGTGAGAAACGATCCTGTATATGTGTTCGGACGCCTCCAGGCCTATCACTTTGCCTTCAGGCAGATAGTGCGCGATAAGAAGCGCTTCATTTCCGAGACCAAACGTTGTATCCAACACAGTTTCACTTCCGGAGAGATCCATGCTCTTTATCAAATAGTCGGAGTCCTGAATTCTCATGTTTTTGAATCTTACCTTTGACATTCCGGGGTGGAAGAAGAAAACCGTCTCCCTATTTCTAATGGTTAACTGGCCATTCTTATCGAAAACATAGTAGAAGTCGAGCGAATGCTCGCTCTCAAATTCCTTAAGCCGGCTTCTTGAAACATATTTGACACCCAGTTCTTCGGCCAGCCCTCTCGCAGAAGATACTACTTCTTTCGTCGGTTTGTATGAAGTCGTAACAACGAATTTCATCTGTTGCCTCCACCGTTGATGCCAGGAATCAACTCTCTAAGCAGATCAAGTTCAGATTCCTTGATTCTTATCTCTTTCTCGAGTGCATCATACTCTTTCTGGAGATTCTCCAGTCTTCTTTGAGCCTGTTTGTAGCTAAGGTAAGCGTTGACATTCGTTATCGCCAGGAGCGATAAGAGAAGAGCCATGAACAAGAACAACCCGAGCGGGAATCTTGACTTATCCTTCTTGCTCTTTATTTGAGACCACTCCTGGCAATTCCGGCAATGAAGTACTTCTGCGTAATCAAGAAGAGAATTACAACAGGAATTATCGAGAAAGTGGCAGCGGCCATCAAAAGGTGATAGTCGCTTCCGGTAGCCGAGCTGAAATTCTGAAGCCCGACAGGTAAAGTTCTAATCTCCGGACTTTTTGTAACAATAAGAACCCAGAGGAAAGAATTCCAGCTTCCAACGAATTTCAGTAGCGCACCAGTAATCACCGCCGGCTTTGAGAGCGGAACGAGAATCGTCCAGAGAAAACGCCACTTTGAGAGTCCATCTATCATAGCCGCATCGTAGAGTTCATTAGGAATCGTCATGAAATGCTGCCTCAGAAGGAATATCGCAAAGACGGAGACAACCCACGGAACGATTAGAGCATAGTACGAGTCCACCCAACCGAGCGCCGTAAGCGTGATATAGTTCGGGACCAACAGGACCTCGCCAGGAACCATCATCGTTGCCAAAAAGAGCGTGAACAACAGATTCTTGCCGAAGAAATCCATCTTCGCAAAGGCGAATGCGGCCATCGCCGCAAAGATTATCTCTACAAAAGTCGTAACCATCGCCACAAACACAGTGTTGAAGTAGTACCTGCCAAACGGAGCCGCATTCCAAGCCGAAACGTAATTCTGGAAGAAGTTCTTGAACGTTTCAGCAAATGTGAAATTCGCCTTGCCGGCCGGAACATCGTCTTTAAGCCAGACTGCGTGTATTCCCGCAAGCTTTATGTCAAAGGACTTCGCTCCGGAAGGAGAGATTATTCCCCTGTAATAGACCCTCTCAACCTCGACCGGCTTGATTGAAAGGTCAAGCTCGCTGAAAATGTCGGAATGTACCTTCGAGAAAGTACCGACCATAGAAGTCTCTTTCCATCTACGTCTGATGAAATCAGCGAACGGTTCTTGACCACTTATGTTCGCCTGTCTGTCAAGGTTGGCTACTATTCCTCCGACCCCTATCGTTTGACCGGCAGATGAGGCCACTTCTCTCAAAAGGGCCACAAGATCAGCATAAGTTGTGTTCTGATCCATTGCGCTTCTGACCTTCCTGTCAAGCTCCGGATTAGCGGCAACAAGTAGTGATGTCCTCAAGAAGTTCATTGCGTCGTTGACGACCTCTAGCGGTGTTTGAGTATTCGTGAAGTACTGCGAAAGGCTGTTCTTGAAATCCCTGTCGAGGTAGTCCAAAAAGATCGTAACTGCACTTCGAACATTGGATGGATTAATTGCGGAAAGCAGATAATCCTTCAGCTCCCGCTCAACATTCCAACTCTCTATGAATTGCGAAAGCAACGCATGGACCTCAGCATCGGTTCTAATTCTACCCACAATTGAAGAACCTGAAAGATTGGCGTTCTGAGATTCGTTGTAAAAGACTTTTATGTCGGAGTAAAGGTCAAGCAAATCCGACCATTGTACCAGCCCATCAGGGATGCTTTCCAATGAACGCTCCAGCTGGCGTACAGAAAGGGACATCCGAGCGTCTCCAGCAGAGACTTCTTCAGACAAAGCGATAATCTCGGAGACAGCCTTCCGAATTTCATCTGTGCTGCTTCTAAGATCGGCCACGATCCTTTTTAGTTCGCTCAGTTCGGTGACTCCTGTTGTACCGGTTCTGTAAGACTCAAGTGACTCCATTGACTTCGCAAGAGCAGCAACAGGCCCTTCAAGGAGTACAGCCGACTCTTCGCGGATTCTTGCCTTCATCTCTTTGGTTGCATCGGTATCTATTGGCAGTTCCTTCATCGCAGTCTCAACGCTTTGAGATAGCCTTTCGATCGCTCTTGAGTACTGCGCTCTTAGAGAGCTAACCAGGACTACTCTCTTCACAAACCCACCATCACTATAGACAGCTGTGTTGAAGAATCCGTCAAGAAATCTCCCTGCATCTTCTACCGGTAGATCTCTTAATGACTTTGCATGAGCATCCGGTACGTTATCCTTGATCGCGCTATATCTGTCGACCAATTCGGCAAAGAGCTGTTCATCAACTTGCGATGCGTAGTTTGCAGGAGCGCCATCTCTGCCAAGCAGCTGGATCTCTATTTCGCCTCTCCTTATGGGGTCATCGTTCAAATTAACAGAAAGGGTATCAAAACTAACTGACTCTTCCATCAACGCCGCGAAGTTCCTGAATTCGCTAAGACTCAGCGTCGCAAGATCGACAGAGGCGCTGGTGCTCTTCTGCTTAATCTGAGTCTTAAAGGTGAAGGAGTTTGCTGCATTTTTCGTGGTCCAAACAGGCGGCCAGCTAGAAACCTCGCTGGGAGCTTTGAACGACGTGGCAACCATCCATGCAAATGGAACGAGCATCAGGAATGCTCCCCCAATAATAACTACATAGAGAAGGATTTTCGAGATTATCTTAGTCGATGATGTGGTCATCTGCGCACCTCAACCCTCATAGTGAACGCGCTTCTTGCCTACGTACATCTGTACCATAGTAAGAATCAGGATTATCACGAATAGTATGTAGGCAGCTGCGCTTGCGACTCCCATTCTCTGCTGATTGTAGAAGGCATCAAATACATAGTAGACAAGTGTCAACCCACTCTTGTTGACAGGTCCGGGCAGTCCCTGGTATAGTATGAAAATCTGCGAGAAGACCTTGAATGCACCTATCATCGTTATTATCATAATGAAGAACGTCGTACCCGAAAGAAGCGGCCACGTGATGAATTTGAACTTCTGCATGCCGCTTGCTCCATCGACATCTGCAGCCTCATAATACGATCTATCTATATTCTGAAGACCGGCAAGGAAGATTACAGTGGTGTAGCCAACGTGCTGCCAAACCGAGACTATGGCGATAGTCGGAATGGTCCACACTTCTTCCTTAAGCCAGGCGATCCTCGGCAGATTGAAGATCGAGAGAACATAGTTCAGTAACCCGAACTGGTCATTGAACATCCACTGCCATACCAGAGACACGGCTACTACTGACGTGACAAAGGGTATGAAGTAGGCAGTCCTGAACAGAGAACGAAGCTTGATGTTTTTGTTGAGGAGCATCGCGATGATCAGAGCAAGACCTATCTGAGTAGGCACGGAAAGCAAGACGTAATAGACGGTGTTGTAGATAGATTTCAGAAAGTCCGAGCTCTCTTTTGCAAGAGTGAAGTACTGAACAAAGTCCGCGCTTTGCTTCAATACTACATAGGCCAGTACGTAATATAGGGCAACGAAGAGAATCATCGTAGACCACTGGCTGGACCTCATCTTAATGCTCTGAATGCTTCTTCTCCTTCGGAGAAGCACAAAGAGCCCCAAACCCATCAATCCAAGTCCAGCGAACAGTCCTGCAGCGGAAAGATCACTCGATAAGTTGCGCAGCAGGATATAGCCGATTAGCGCAACAGCGAACAACCCGTACAAAAGCGAGTGGCCTTTCTTTGTTTTTTCGTATTTGCTCATTAGCCCGAACAGATGATAGAGAATCTGAATCACCACAAGAACAATAACGACGTAGACTGCCGTGTTTATCAACGAGTTGACAAAACTCAACTGAACGGGATATGTAAGTCTGAAAAGCTCCTTATAGTTGTCAAGACCTATGAAGTACCGGGTAGTTGAAGTATAATCCCATTTGAAGAAACTCAGAACAAGAGAGAAGCCGATCGGCCAAAAGACAAACACACTCAAGATCACTATCGAAGGCAATAGAAAAAGATACGCTTGCCAAGTCTCCTTCCAATACTTCTTCGAACGCTTAGCGTAAGGCAAATCATCCCCTCCCATTTGCTATGCATGGGTTTAGCATCTTAAGTATACCAAAGATTCGACCGTGCTCCTGAACATCATGGATGCGAATTATTTCGACCCCTTTCAGATACAGGTAAGTTGAGATTGAAAGCGTCTCTTCCAATCTTTCTTCTACCTGTGTCCCCGTAATCTTGGAGATGAAACTTTTTCTTGAATGCCCTACAAGAAGAGGGAACCCCAGTTGCTTGAACTTAGAGATGTTTCTCAGTATCTCGATGCTCTGCTCCGCATTCTTGGCAAAACCTATCCCCGGATCGAGGATTATCCTCTCTCTACTTATCCCCGCTCTAATTGCGCGGTCTGCTCTTTCAACCAGCCACGCCGAAACCTCTCCGACCACATCGCGGTAATCGGTCATCGCGCTCATAGTAGCAGGGTCTCCTCTCATATGCATAATTATTACTGCCGCATTGTTCTCCGAGATGACGTGGATCATCTCCTCTGAACTAAGCCCCTTAATATCATTTACTATGTCTGCTCCTTCAGAAAGTGCGAGTCGGGCAGTTTCGCTGTTGTAAGTGTCTACAGAAATAACGGCATCCGGCCTCCTGTTGCGCAGCCGCCTTATGACCGGGACTACTCTGGAAATCTCTTCGCCGATACTTACCTTCTCCGCGCCCGGCCTTGAAGACTCTCCACCTATATCGATTATCGAAGCTCCCCAATCTAGCATCCTTATCGCGGCTTCTACGGCAGTAACTCCGCCTTGGTACCTGCTGCCCGGGAAGAAAGAATCTGGAGTCACATTGAGTACCCCCATAATAACGGGGCTGGAGAGATCGAGCTTTCTTCCACCGCAGAAGATCACTATTGATTCCTTCGCTTCTCTATGACACGCTTGACGAAGAGTTCGAACACCGGATTAGGCTTGCCCACTTTCGATCTAAACTCGGGATGATACTGAATTCCGACAAAAAAATTCTTTTCGGGAAGCTCGATGGCCTCCACGAAAGTCGCTTTTGAGGATATTGATAGTTTCTTTACATCGATTTCTCCGGGCATTCTGAAGAGCTCGGGGAAGCGATCAAGGTTGACTTCGTATCTATGCCTGTGCCTTTCATAGACTAACGGTTCGTTATAAGCTTCAAAAAGGACCGTGTTTTTCTCAATAGGAGTCTCTTGGGCACCAAGTCTCATGGTTCCGCCGAGTTTCATGATTTTCTTTTGCTCTTCCATAATGTCAATTACGGGATAAGGGGTCGACGGATCGAACTCCGTAGAATTGGCTCCCTCATATTCGGCGACGTTCCTTGCAAACTCGATAACCATAAGCTGCATCCCAAGACATATTCCAAGAATTGGAGTATCTTCTTCTCTGGCAGCCTTTATTACTGAGATCTTCCCTTCTATTCCCCTCTTTCCGAAACCGCCGGGGATGATTATCCCATCGTACTTCCTAAGCTCAGATTTTATTTGCTCTTCCGTCATGTCCTCAAAACACTGCGAGTCGATAACTTCAGGTTTGCTTGCCCCACAAAGCGTGATGCTTTCCGAAATGCTCTTGTAAGCATCATCGGTGCCCAGATATTTTCCGATCAGCGCGATTCTTGCTGGAAGGAATGATCTGGGATAATTCCAATCAAACCTTTCCTCAATTTCTATACTGAGCCAGGCGGCAATCTTTCTGTGAATCCCGTACGAGTAGACTATAAAAGGAACATCATAGACGTTTTCGGAGTCGGGCAGATTGTAGACCATCTGTCGATCAACTCCACCGAAGAGAGCGATCTTTCCAAGCTCATTCTCCTCAATAGGCTTTTCTGACCTGACAGCGATCATCTGAGGTTGAATGCCAATTCTTCTGAGAAGCTGGACAGACTGTTGAGTAGGCTTGGTCTTGAATTCGTTGGTCACTCTGAGGTAAGGAACATATGTTACATGAATAAAGAGGAAGTTCTCAGGACCTTCTTCGACCGATAGTTCGCGAACGGCTTCAAGGAAGATCTCACCTTCAATGTCACCGACGGTACCACCGATTTCTATCATTATGAGTTCACCGGGAACACTCTTGATTCGTGACTTTATTTCGTCTGTAACGTGAGGAACCATCTGTACGGTCGCCCCGAGAAATTCTCCATCTCTCTCTTTATCGATTATTGTCTTGAATACCTGGCCCGCGGTCATATTATTTTCTCTTCTCATGTTCTTTCCGAGAAATCTCTCGTAGTGTCCAAGATCGAGATCTGCCTCGTATCCGTCTTCTGTGACGAAGACTTCACCATGCTGATTAGGATTCATCGTTCCGGCGTCAAGATTTAGATAGGGATCGATCTTGAGGGTGTTAACCTCTACCCCACATTCCTTCATTACACGCGCGATGGAGGCAGAGAGTATCCCCTTGCCAATTCCGCTTATTACACCTCCGGTAACCACAACGAACTTCTTCTTCATCGATTACAGTCCTCCACTATCCGAGTAGTCTCTTAATATACTCAATTTCAGAAGCGTGATCCTCATCGTCCCCAGGCGTCTCCAGAAGCCAAGGTTTTTCCTGAATTCTCTCATTGGAAAGAAATTCTCTGAAACCATCGTTTTTTCCGATATGGCCTTCACCGATCATCTCGTGTCTGTCTTTGCCGGCACCTAGAGGAAACTTGCTATCGTTAAGATGTATCATCTTCAGTTTTTCGTAGCCCACCGTAGAATCAATCTTGTCGATTAGTCTCGAGATACCTTCCTTGTTTCTTATCTCGAAACCCGAATCAAACCCGTGACAAGTATCATACGTTATTCCGATTCTCTCTGGCTGTACGGTTCCGTCAATAATTGACTTGAGTTCCTCAAAGCTGCTGCCTATGTGATTGCCTTTCGCTGCAACGTTCTCGAGCAGCAGCATGACATCATTTTCCTGGTTCTCGCCTAGTACAATCTCTATACCTTTCAAAATCCTCGCAATTCCCTCCTCGAGACCATCTCCAAGGTGGCTCCCGGGATGGAAGTTCAAATACTTCAGACCGAGGGAAGCGGTTATTTTCATTTCAAGGGAAAGCAAAGCAACGGATTTTCCCCAAACTTCCTCGTTAGGAGAGGCGATGTTGATCAGATAACCCGAATGTACCATAGAATCAAAGGGATCCAGCGATTCCCTTTTCATTTCATCTTTAAAGCTATTCGACATCTCCTCTTTTGGAAGCGATGCTCTCCACATTCTGGGACTGTGAGGAAATATCTGGAAGGCGTTACCGCCTATCGAAACAGTTTCTTTTGGGACTCTGTCAAAGCCCTTCGATGTAGACATGTGTGCTCCAAGCTTTATCATTCGCTTCACCTCATCGCTCTTCTTCGCCAATCCTTAGAATAGCGAGGAAAGCGTTTTGCGGAATCGATACCTGCCCAATCTCTCTCATCCGCTTTTTCCCCTCTTTCTGCTTCTCAAGGAGCTTCATCTTCCTCGTCAGGTCCCCTCCATAACACTTCGCCAGCACGTCTTTTCGTAAGGCCTTTATGTCACTCCTCGCGATTATCCTACCTCTTGATTTCGCCTGTATGGGAATCTGAAACTGGTGCTGAGGTATTAATTCGCTCAGCTTGTCGACAACCTTCTTTGCAATTGGATACTCCTTATCGACATGGACGATGAACGATAGTGAGTCAACGGTTTCTCTGTTGACCAGGATTGTCACTTTCACCAGATCAGATTCTCTATAGCCGAGGATCTCGTAATCCATCGATGCATATCCCCTAGAAATAGCCTTCATCCTGTCAAAGAAATCAAACATGATTTCAGAGAGCGGGGCTTCGAATCTCAGAACGACACGGTTCTTTCCGGCATTCTCCACCGCATTGAACTCCCCTCTTTTCTCTGAAGTTATGAAACCGATGAGGTTCCCCATATACTCGGAGGGGGTGATAATAGAAAGATCTACGAACGGTTCTTCAACCTTCAGAAACTCTCCCGGCTCGGGGAAACTTGCGGGATTCGTTATCTCCTCAACATCCCCGTTCTGCATCGTAACTCTATAGACAACGTTTGGAGCGGTCAGAATGCAGGTGATGTCGAACTCTCTTTCAAGCCTCTCCCTCACTACATCCATGTGAAGCAGTCCAAGAAAGCCAACCCTAAATCCAAAACCAAGTGCCGGAGAGTTTTCTGGCTCGAAGACGAGTGCTGCATCGTTTAATTTGAACTTGTCCAGCGCCTTTCTCAGTTCATCGTAGTACTCCGGCATCCCGGGGAACATTCCGGCGTAGACCATCGGCTTCGCCTCTTTGTATCCCGGCATCGCTTTCGCGGTGGGGTTGCTGGCCGAGGTTATCGTATCGCCGATTTTCGCACTCGAAACGTCCTTTATGACGGCAATGATGTAGCCTACTTCGCCGGCATCTAGAGAGTCTGTCTTCTCCATTTGAGGCAGAAAGTATCCGACTTCTACAACTTCGAAGGTCTCTCCCGAAGACATCATCATTATCTTGTCTCCGGCCTTGACGCTTCCCTCGAAAACTCTGACATGAACTACTACTCCTCTATACTTATCGTAAATGGCATCAAAGATTAGAGCTTTCAATGGGGCTTCAAGCTTGCCGGAAGGAGGCTTGACTCTGCTGACTACCGCTTCCAGTATCTCCCTCACTCCCTGACCTGTCTTCGCGCTTGCCTGAAGGCAATCGTCCGAAGAATAGCCGATGAGGTCGATTATCTCTGCCAGCGTCTCTTCTATATTTGCGTTAGGGATATCGATTTTGTTCAAAACCGGTATGAGTTCCAGATCATTCTCGATAGCCAGGTACGTGTTCCCCACGGTCTGAGCCTCAACTCCCTGAGAAGCATCTACCAGAAGAATTGCTCCCTCGCAAGCCGCAAGGCTTCTCGAGACTTCATAGTTGAAGTCGACATGACCCGGCGTGTCGATGATATTTATCTCATAAGTAATTCCGTCATCAGCCTTATAGTTGAGCTTAACCGGCTTCGACTTAATAGTTATGCCTCTCTCCCTTTCTATGTCCATCGAATCCATGAATTGATCCTGCTTATGTCTTCTGTCCACTATATCGGTTATGTCGAGAAATCTATCGACAAGTGTCGTTTTGCCGTGGTCGATGTGAGCAATAATCGATATGTTTCTTATACGATCTCTGTTATACATTAGAACTCCCTCCTGCCGGTCAAGGATGATTCTATCACGGCGTAGGTTAAGCAAGTTGAATTGAACAGAAAAGAATGAAAACATATCCAGCAAAAAGGCTGGACGAGCCATCTCGTCTATAAATAATCTGGTTTAGTCTATCACCAAGGCCTTAACGAGTTAACACTTAAAATTGACCGGTCAGCTCTTTAAGAAACGTCGGAAGAGCAAACGAAGCCCTGTGAATCTCCGTATTGTAGTATCTCAAAGGTGCTCCGAAATCAAGCACTCTCTCTTCGTCGAAATCTTCTCTCGGATCCGCTTCCTTAGATCCAATAGTATATGTCCACATCCCTGAAGGATAAGTGGTCATGAAACTCGTATACATCTTCGAAATCGGGAAGACTGAAGAGATTCTGTTGTAGGCTATCGCCACCCATCCCTTGTCGTAGAAGGGATCCTCGGTCTCTGCACAGAAGACTCCATCCTTTCTAAGGGCTTTGTAACAATTAGCGTAGAATTCCTTTGTGAAAAGATGGCCACCCTCGCCGGCCGTGGGATCGGTTGAATCAACTATTATTACGTCGAAGTAGTCCTTGTTCCTTCTCACGAAGTCGGCTCCGTTTTCGTTTATTATTGATGCCTTGGGATTGTCAAGTTCGACCGACATCTCCTTGAGATAGAGTTTCGCCGCGTCAATTACATAGGGATCGACCTCGCAGAGAATTGCCTCCTCAACGGAAGGATGCTTCAGAACCTCCCTCAGACTTCCCCCATCGCCGCCTCCAATGATCAACACTCTTTTCGGATCGGGATGCGTGAAGAGAGGTACGTGAACCAGCATCTCATGGTACATGAATTCATCGGCTTCAGTGAACATTGTTATCCCGTCCAAAACCAGGACCATGCCAAACTCAGGGTGTTCGAAGATATCTATTCTCTGAAAGGGACTCTGGTAAGAATATACAAGTCGCTTCATTTTCATGAAAAGACCTGCATTCCCTCCCGTATAGTATTCCATGTACATTAGATGATTCAAAGTCCTCAACTCTCTATCTTCCATTCCTTCACCTCCGCGTTATCATCACAATTATCTCACCGATCTGGAACACTACAATGATTAATTCACACTATTCAAAGCTTATAGAGACTTCAAAGCTTTTGTCACAATTACTTTTCTAATTAGGCCAAATGGATTCTATCACTTTGATTAAAGCATAGTCAAACTTGCGGAATGCCTTATCTGAGGGCTCAATAAACGAAATTGCCTGTTTTCTGCACTCTTCGTCATTGGGTCGCATCCTGATGGTAGAATTAAGAGTAAAGACTTTCCCCGACAGGAGGCCTTCGAATGTTCTTAAGGCAAGACATGGGTATTGATTTGGGAACTGCCAACACCCTGGTTTATGTGAAGGGACAGGGTGTGGTAACAAATGAACCTTCGGTTGTTGCTATTGACGTGAATTCAGGCAAGATCCTTCAGGTAGGCCTGGAGGCAAAGAGAATGGTGGGAAAGACACCTGCAAGCATTGTGGCGACCCGCCCGTTGAAAGACGGAGTTATTGCCGATTATGATATCGCTCTCGCAATGTTGAAGTATTTCATGGGCAGAGCAACTGGCAGACGGCGCTTCGTCAAACCCAGAATAGTTGTCGGAGTTCCTTCGGGTGCGACCGAAGTCGAAAGAAAGGCGATCGTCGATGCCGGTATTGAAGCGGGAGCCAAGAAGGTCTTTCTCATTGAAGAGCCGATGGCAAGTTCAATAGGCGCCGGGTTGAATGTTGAAGAGCCGACAGGAAATATGATTGTCGATATCGGCGGCGGCACAACCGAAATCGCCGTAATATCTCTTGGGAGTATCGTTTTGAGCCAGTCTATAAGGGTTGCCGGAGATGAGATGGATGAGTATATTGTCCAGTATATCAAGGAGAAATACCGGCTCTTGATTGGCGAAAAGACTGCCGAGAGAATAAAGATGGAGGTTGGTAATGTTGTTGAGGCAGAAGAGGCCGATAGCTCTTATTCGGAAATCGTAGGTCTCGATCTCAATTCCGGATTGCCGAGAAAGATCTCCGTTTCAGGCGCAGAAGTACGCGAAGCCATTGTAGAACCGGTGGCGAGAATCGTCGAGGCGGTTAAACTCACTGTTGAAAACACGCCTCCAGAACTCATCTCGGATATTGTTCAGAGCGGTATAGTCATTGCGGGCGGAGGGTCGCTCCTCAATGGCATGAAGGAACTAATACAGGGTGAGACTGGAATCACGGTTGTTGTTGCCGAAGACCCCCTAACCTGTGTAGCCAGAGGCGCCGGTCAGGTTCTTGAGAGAGTCCCCATTCTTGAACGACTCGAAAAAGGCAACCTTAGATAGGAGGAGCTTCGCAGGTGAAGTTCGCCGAGGCGGCAGTAGTGATTCTTATGATCTTTCTCATCCTTCTGACACTTTCAGAAGTATCTGGAGTGAACAGAAAGATGAGTGATTTGCTTGAAACCCTTGCCATGCCGCTGATAAATATTAGAGTAGACATAGAGAACTTCTTCAGATCGGTATTTCAACTCAGGAGTATCGATCGAGTCATCAGAGACCTGAACAGGTATGCTGAATCTTTCAGCAGCAGGTTTCCTTATCCTCTGCCAATGAGAGTCGCATTCTTCAGCTTTGAGCGAAACAACACCGCCATCATGACTACTGATAGAAGCGCGGCTCAGGGAGTTCCTGTTGTTTCGGTCTTTTCTTCGACCATCTATGGTGTGGTGAAGAGCTCGCATGACGGATATGTTATGGTCTCACCATTAACGGCTCCTGGTGTGAGGATTTCCGCCGTAGTACAGAGGGATAACAGAACAGTTGAAGGAGCTGTCTACTCGAGTGGAGGTAAGCTGTACTTCTCTACTTTCGACCCCTATTATCTGGAGAGCGGTGATCAAGTAAGAATCGCTTCGACGGTCCAGGGTTATGGGTACTACAAGAACATGAAGATTGATCTAATTGGCGAAATCGCCGGACTCCACGGAAGCGACTATCTTGTAAATACTCCAAATGTTTTTGGTGATTACTTCGTCTATCTGGAGTGGCAGGAATGACCTGGTTATTACTGATAGTCCCTGCTCTGTACTTTGATCTCGGATTTGGAGATCTAATACCTCTATATCCTGCATATTTGACATTGCTCGTCTTCCTTCCAACCAGAAACATCGCTTTTGTTCTCTCTCTTGCGCTGGTCATTTCATGGATAGTGGGGATGGCTCTGTCTGGAATCAGCATGGTTATAGTGCTCTCATTGATCGTTACATTATCGGCGTTGGCGATTCACGGGAGATATCGGACGCTCAGTTTCGGAGCGCTTACATCGGCAGCTATTGGTCTTGCTGGAGTGTTTTTTTCGGGTACGAGCTTTGGTGTCCTGGTTCCTTTTCTGGCAACATTCTGCATCCTGAGGAGGTTGAGCATTGAAGACTAAGAGTGCCAAGAGGTTTGACCTCTTCTTCGTGCTTTTCCTTATAGTGATGGGATTGTTTGTATTTAAGCTCTACGATTACCAGATAGTCAACCAAGAGAAGTATGCGAAACAGGTAGAGAGTATAAGCCGTAGATCCATTTCCATCCTTCCTCCCAGAGGCATGATTATTGATCGCAACGGAATCCCTCTTGCTTGGGACGCACCTTATTACAGGATTACGAAGAAAGTCGTCTTTCTTCCTGAAGACCTGAAGAGGATGATGGTTGACGCTTCAGAAAACAGAGAGAAAATGGAAAAGCTGATTCGGCGTCTCGAGGTTTATGGCAGCGTTGAGACAGTCCTACCAGCTTCGGTCGCAGAGAGACTGAATGACTTTCCCGAGTTGGAAGTCTCGGAAAGGATCATAAGGCACTACCAGGATAATCCTGGAATCTCTCACGTAGTGGGTTACATAAAGTCTGATGGGGAACCGGTTATGGGAATAGAGAAGCAATACAACGAACTCCTCAGAGGAACTCCCGGTGAACAGCTCATTCGTGTCGATGCTTTAGGAAGACAGATTAGCCTCGAAGGTGAAATACCCCCTTTGCCGGGAGATGATCTGAAGATCACAATAGATTCTAAAATGAGTGAATATATCTATAACCTCATAAACGAAACCGGAAAGACCGGCGCAGCCGCTGTAATGAAGACCGACGGAGAGGTTCTCGCTCTCGTTTCAGTGCCAAGCTTTGAAAGCATGTTTTTCACAACGGGGATTTCAAACAGGGATTGGGACCGCCTTAATCTCGATCCTTCGAGACCTCTGGTAAATAGAGCTTTGAGCCCCTTCTCACCAGGCTCTGTGATCAAACCGTTCATTGCCATGGTGGCTCTGGCAGAAGGGAAAGACAGCACAAAGGAGATCGACTGTGGAGGGATTTTTCAGTACAAAGACAGTCGAGGCGTGGTTCAGGGAGTATACAGAGATTGGAACCTTTACGGCCATGGAAAGACCGATCTTGCCAAAGCTATAACAGTATCGTGCAACGTTTATTTCTATCAGCTCGGTCTAGAACTGGGAATCAACACGATCAACAGATACGCAGAACTGTGGGAGGTCTTTAAACCTACCGGAATCGATCTTCCCGAGGAGTCAGTCGGCTTGATGCCCTCCCCCACCTGGAAACGTGAGAGGCTTGAGGAAAGCTGGTTCCCTGGCGACACGATTCAGATATCAATAGGCCAGGGTTATCTCAGCATCACTCCGCTGCAGCTGGCAAAGTTGACAAACGAAATCGCAACTAGAGGGATCGAGATCATTCCCTTTATCGGTTCAAAGAAAGAGAGTAGCAGAGAAGCAATCAATCTGAAAGACAGCGATTGGGATCTTCTCATCAATGCAATGGGAGATGTCATAAGCAAGGGTGGAAGTGCCGCCGATGCGGGAACCGCATACTCTGCATTCAGAGGTTTTGAAGAGACGGCCGCCGGAAAGACCGGTACTGCGGAACAAGGAGGTTCGAAACCGACTCACTCCTGGTTTACAGGTTTCATGCCTCTCCATGAACCGGAGATAGTTGTTACGGTGTTCGTTCACGAAGGCGGCTACGGATCGGGTCTGGCTTCACAAATCTCAAGAAAGATCATGGATTATTATGTGACAGAATACGCCCGGTAGAATCATTCCACCGGGCTCACAAAACTCAACTCTTCTCCCATCTCGAAGTGAATCCTTCTCTCTTTGAAGAAGTAGCTGACCCTATCGATATTCTCTTTTCTGACCGCAAGCGTTGAAATAACTCTATCAGAGTAGTCTACATTTCGAACGGAGAAGTCTCTTCCTTCCACGAACAATCTGCTGAAGTCGTTCCAATGACTGTAGCTCATCTCGGCAGCTAGCTCAACACCCGGGCAAAACAGAGCTGGCTTTCCTGCCCTCAAGGCCTTCAGGGCCGTTTCACCATAGGCGTCTATCAGTCCTCGTATTCCCAGCTTAACTCCTCCGAAGTACCTTATGACTGCCACTGCAACATCGGTCAACTCGAGTCGAAAGATCGATCCAAGTATTGGCTGCCCTGCAGAACCGTGAGGCTCTCCACCGTCGGAGTAATTAGCCACTTCCCTTCCTGGAAGCGAAATACGATACGCCCAGCAACAGTGGTCGGCACCTGCGTGATCCTGTAAGACAGCCTTTATTAGTGACTTTGCTTCATCCTCGTTCTCACACCTCTTACTGAAGCCGATGAACTTTGACTTCTTGATGTTTATCTCACTGCTTCCGGTTTCGAGAAGTGATTTCGTACAATCCATTACTCTCCTCTTGAAAACTTATCTATGAAATCCATAGCAGGTCCGAGAATGTAATTGGCATCGGCAAGTGTCTCTTCGTAGACTTCCAGCCTCTTCATGAACTCGTAGAAATCCGGATCTCTGTTGTATGCATCTGCATAAATGGTGAGAGCTTGAGCGTCTCCCATCCCAATTATGATATCTGCTTCCTTCTGTGCAGTCGCCATCATTATCTGCGCTTCTTTGTCGGCCTCCGCCCTAAGCTTCTGAGCCTCTCTATTCCCTTCGGCTCTAATCAATGAAGCTTCCTGCATTCTCTCGGACTTCATTCTTTCGAAGACAGCATTTCTGTTTTCGTCGGGCAAGTCGGCCCTCTTAACACGTACAGATATTATCTCGATCCCAAAGTCCTTCATGTCATTTGCGGCAAGTTTGGTTATCTCGTCGAGAACATCTGTTCTTTGGCCGGAGATGATGTCATCGTAATCAAGTTTCCCAAAAGTATTTCTTACGTGAGAGTACACAATGTCGTCTATCCGTGTGAGTGCGATCTGTTCTGACTTCATTGTCTCTACGAAACTCCTGGGATCTACTATCCTCCATAGCGCGAAGGTGTCTGTAAGAATCGTCTTTTTATCCCTAGAGTAGATCCTCTCAGCATCAACATCGTAGATCTGAATTCGCTTGTCGAACTTCCTTACAGAGTCGATGAACGGAGTCTTGGTGTAAAGACCGGCCTCAGTAATTGACTCGCGTATTTCGCCAAATCGAAGGACCACGGCCTGTTCAGTCTCGTCAAGTATGAAGAAGAAGCTAGGCAGCACAACTGCCGCAACTATTACCACAATAGCAATCGGAATGATGAATTTGTACTTCATTATCTCTCGCTCCCTTCAAGATCAAGGAGTTTAAGAACGCTGCTCTGGTCAAGAACAACGGTCTTACTGGCCTCTCCAAGTACTTTAGCAAGCGTTTCCAGATACATCCTGGTTCGAGTAACCTCCGCAGCCTTTTCGTACTCCTGGAGAATCGCAAGGAATCTATCCGCCTCTCCTTCTGCATTGAGAATCCTCTCCTGTGCGTAGCCTTCCGCGACTCTAGTCAATTGAGCCGCCTCTCCTTCTGCCTTGGGAATGAGGTCGTTCTTGTATTTCTCGGCCTCATATATGAGTTTCTCTTTGTCCTGCTTGGCACTGTTCACATCGTCGAATGCGGCGATAACCTGTTTTGGAGGCGCCACCTCTTGCAGGAACACGTTTTTCACCAATATGCCTGTACCGAGCCTCTCAAGTTCGGCCTGGACTCTCTCTGCGGTCCGAATTGAGATTGTGTCTCTCTCGGTTGTGAGAATTGAGTCTATAGTGCTGGAAGCAACTTCCTCCCTAAGCACCGACTCTGTTGTGAACTTCACGATGTCGCCATCATCCACGATATTGAAGGCGAGTTTTGCCGGATCCCCAACATAATACTGGATAACCATTTCCACCGAGACGATGTTTCCATCTCCGGTGAGCATGAGAGACTCATTTGCCAGGGTCTGGTAAGTACCTGTTCTAACGGTTCTAAAACCGATTTCCTGCTTTCTCAAATTCGAAGTATCTACAACGACTACGCTCTCAAACGGAAATGGCAGATGGTATCCAAGTCCTGGACCGACGGTATTTGTATACTTTCCGAATCTCTTGATCAGTCCGACCTGATCGGGCCCAACCAGGAAAAACCCGCTCAAGAAATACACGGCAACGATTGCGACAATAACCAGCAGCACAAAAAGCCCGGACCATAAAAAGCTTTTCTTAGGGCCTCCACCGCCTGTGAAATTATCTTCAGGTTCTTCAATTTTTACGTCAACCATTATCCAACCTCCTTCCAGATTTCTATCTCTGTTCCAAGATCGACGCCAGCAGCCTCTCTTACTTTTCGCTTGATCACTTCAATTAAACTCAAAACGTCTTCCTGGCTGGCGTCTCCTTTATTAACTATAAACCCTGCGTGCTTTTCCGATACTTCAGCGTCCCCGACCCTAAAACCCTTCAAACCTAACTTTTCGATGAAGGAACCTACATAGAAGTCAGGCCTTGGTCTCATAAAAACGCTCCCTGCACTGGGATACTGAAGCGGCTGCTTCTCAAGCCTTTTCGCCAGGATCTCAGACATCCTTCTACTGATTTCAAGCTTCTCTCCTCTTCTAAGAGCGAACTCGGCTCCGAGGATGATTTCCTTGCTGGATCTGAAAATACTGCTTCTGTAAGAAAAACCAGCGGCCTTCCCGTCGATTTCTCTTGCCCTGTTGCTTTCATCTAGATAAGTCACTCTGGCAACGCGATTTCCAAGTTCACCACCGAAGGCACCCGCGTTCATGAGAATCGCCCCCCCAACAGAACCGGGCAGTCCAGTGAGAAACTCAAGGCCAGTCAACCCCTCAGATAAACAGTGCCAGATTAGAGTATTGACACTGGTCCCGGCCTGAACGAAGACCCTCTCTCCTTCGGACTTCATCAAGTTCAGATTCTTGGTCGAGACTACAACTCCTTCAAAGCGGGCGGGACAGATGATATTTGAACCTCCTCCGATGATTCTGAATTCAATCGCCTCAGATTTCAGAAAGCTCACGATTTCCGCAAGCGACTCAACAGAATACGGCTGAACAAAGACTCTTGCAGGACCTCCTACCCTGATCGTCGTATGCCACTTCAGAGGCTCATTAAGCCTTACATCCGCCCCCAAAGAATAGAGGATATCAAAACAGTCTGTCAGTTCTCTTTTTGCCATTGATAAAGCCTTTCAGTGATCTCCCTACCATTGTGAAGGCTTTGGAGATAGTTCTTCAATTCATACCTCCTTGAGAGAATTGAGTGAATTGCTTCAAGAATGAAGGCCTTCGTAGACTTGTCGGTCGTCTCTCTCCCATACAACTCAGCAAGCGCCTTGACAGCCATTGAGGAATTAGTGCTGCTTAGAGCCATTATGACTTGGTCCCGGAGTTCGGAGTCATTGTTCTCACTAAGCATCAAAGAGAGAACACCCACTACCTTCTCTCCTTCACCCAGGCGCGCAAGAGCCTCGTAGATAACGACTTGAGACCTCTCGTCACTGAAATCTTTCAGCATCTCATAAAGGTTTGTAACGGTTCTCCTGTTGCCTATTTCACCTGCGAGGTCCGCAAGGTACAGCCTGGAGACGGGGTCGATATTCGTTATTCGCATCTTCTCTATGAGAAGCGGAACAACTGCCTCTCCCATCTGCAAGAGCGCATCAAAGCAAATGTGCGCAGTTTCGCTGTCTTCATTGACCAGAAGGTCAAGAAGAGCAGGAATCGCCTCCGTTCCCTTTTCTTCAACTATCCTGTTTATTAGCTCTTCTCTATTCACTAGACGCACCTCATTTCTCAATCTGGAATCTGGCCGCTCATTTCCTCGATCTCTCTTTCTTTAGAGCAGCCATGAAGCTCTTCTATACTCGAAATGGTGTTGGAACCGAACTGCTCTTTTCTGACGACAAAGTGCTTGTCTGCATTCTGAGCGATTTGGGGAAGATGGGTTATAACTATAGTCTGTATCTCCTGCGAGATCTCTCGCAGTTTGTCCGCCACTACCGCTCCCAGCCTCTGCCCAACACCAGAGTCAACCTCGTCAAACACAATCGTTCTAAGATCCAGCTGCTCTCTCAAAGCAGACTCAAGCGCCAGTAAAAACCTTGAGAGCTCTCCTCCGGAGGCCACCTTACCTATCTCCATAAATTCCATTCCGGGATTTGTCTTCACAATCATCGTCACTCTGGAAGTACCGTAGTTTCTCGGTATCTCTTCCTGGCGCAAATGAAACTTCAGTTCTGCACCTTTCATCCTAAGGCTTTCAAGATGAACTCTTATTTGCTCTTCTATCTCCCTGGCCCTGGCCAATCTCTTTTGGTCGAGAATCTCTCCGGTCTTCTTCAATTTGTCAAGCAGATCCTCTTCACGCCTCTTCAGCCTCTCTTTTCTCTCCTCAAGCTCTTGCAGAGACCTCAACTCTTCTTTGAACGTCTCGAGCTTAGAGAGTACTGCATCTGCAGAATCACCGTATTTTCTCTTCAGCCCCTGGATTAAGGTCATTCTGTTCTCAATCGATGTAAACTCTTCATCGTCGATGTCAAGGGAACCTCTCTCCTCTTCGACCTTCGAGTACAGAGAGTCGAGCTCTTCTAGTGCAACCTGGAGATTTTCTCGCCACTCACCATATCCAAAGCTTTCAATTCTCTCGACTATAGTAAGTGCATCGTTAAGCGAGTTATAAACAGACAAATCGCCGTCCTTAAGAAGCTCTCGCAGCTCATGAAACGTATCTAAGAGGGCTTGTGCGTTTCTATATCTTGTATACTTCATCTCTACGATTTCATCCTCGCCCGGCTGCAGTCCAGCCTCTTCTATCTCGCTAATCTGGAAACTCAAGAAGTCCTTCTCTCTCTCTATGTGAGCAGGGTCTACACTGAACGATTCGAACTCGCGCTTGACCTTTAAAAACTCGCCATATAGCTCTCTGTAATTTGTAAGGCTCTCTTCGCCTTTCAGCGCATGATCCAGAATCTCGTGGTGCTTAGACTCGTCCAGAAGACTAACACTGCTGTGCTGAGAGTGAACCTCTACCCTGTCGCTGAAGGCAGTTTGAACAATCTGCCTTGGCACCATCCTCCCGTTTATCCTGTAAATCGTCCGTTGCCCTGTGAAACTTACCGTTACAAGGAGGTGGTCTTCTTCAATCTCGATTCCCGTTTCTCTCAGTTTCGAGCTCAAAGAATCGTCGACCACAAAGTTTCCTTCAATACTTCCGGCATTAACGTTATCCCATTGGGGAGGGAATCCTAACACTGTCAAGAGCGCCTTAAGAAAGATCGTCTTCCCTGCCCCGGATTCACCGGTTATTGCGTTCATTCCTTCAGAGAACTCAACATAGAACTCCCTGAATGTAAGAAAATCCCTTCCTGCCAGCGACAGCAGCATATTTTCCTCCAAGTTAGTGTATAGTCCAAGTGGAACTCATACATCAATCTATTATACTATCGATCAACAGTACCTTCAGTGACTCTGCTTTCGGTCCGGCAAGACACCGGCATATCGGCGCCTTGACAGTCCCTGCCGCACTCCGTATAATGTTCACTGTGACGAATTCACTGGAGGTTGTTTATAATGAAAAGAACATACCAACCATCAAGAGTTAAGAGGAACAGAACACATGGTTTTCTTGTTAGATCCCGAACGGTTGGCGGCCGAAAAGTGCTGGCAAATAGACGAAGAAAGGGAAGAAAGAGACTGTCTGTGTGAATCTGAAAGATCAGTCCCTTAGTAAAACAGAAAGACTAAGAAGAAAGGCAGACTTCGACAGAGTCTTCAAAGAGGGAAAGTCAATTGTTGACCCTTTTTTTGTTGTATTGTATGTTAAGAATAGTCTGCCTTTTTCTCGTATTGGAATATCGATAAAACGGAAATTCGGCAAGGCACACGTGAGAAACCGACTCAGAAGATTGGTGAAAGAGGTTTACAGGACTAATAAATCAGTCTTCCCCGCGGGGTATGATATACTTTTCATTGCTAGAAAGGATTTATCTGACCTGTTTAAAGAGAGAGAAGTTGGGTACTCTGGCATTATGCTCGTTATCAAACGAATCGCTGAGAAAATTGGAGAAACGTCCGATGAAAAAGATACTATTGTTTCTAATAGATTTCTACAGAAGAAAGATCTCACCTAGAACCCGCCCAAGATGCAGGTTTTATCCCACGTGTTCAACATACACATATGAAGCTATAGAGAGATTTGGAGCTTTCAAGGGGCTCGTTCTCGGAACATGGAGAATACTCCGATGCAATCCCTTCAATCCAGGGGGCTTCGATGAAGTACCAGATCACTTCACGCTACTGAGGAGGCACGGAAAATGAGAAGAGCGATACTTCTTACTTTGATCTTCATGACACTTTGCACGCTCACTGTATCGAGCAAAGAACTCGTTACTCAGGAAGGAACCAGTACACTCATAGTCTCAGGTAAAACGCTCAAGGTTACTCTCGACACAGTGAGAGGGTTGACTCTTGGAGTTACGAGTTATGCCGATAACAAAACAGTCGAGTTCTATGTCTACAACGAAAGTCTTGGCAAAGACGGCTTTAACGTATTCGATGCTGAAGGAAACGAGCTTCTTCCAACTTCATTTTCATACAGGGAGGATATCGACGGAAACATAGTTGTGACATTTAATTACGAGCAGGGCAGTAAGTCTTTCATTATTCTCAACAGTCCTTACTATGATTTCAAAGTTCAGTTCGATTTCAACCAGAGAGTAGAGGTCGCTTTGCCGTTCATATCTTACCAAAATCAAACGTTGGGACCCGATTCCTCTTACTATATGACATATGACAAGTTCAGCGGCCAGAAGACGCTGTTTGCAGTAGCGTCGAACCAGGGGACATTTAAGTTCCAAAGATACGAGCTTGAAAGTGGAAGAGGGGTTCTGGAATCTTTTGCAGGCCCAATGAGATTAATACATATTAAGCAGGCCCTTCCAGAACACTACGAAGCGATAGTCAAAGATCTCCAAAACTTTGGCGGGGTGACCATTTTCTCATGGATCTACCATGGGATAGTCTACTTCCTCTTCTGGCTTTACCAGTGGTCTGGGAACTTCGGATGGGCGCTGATTATCTTCACTATTGTAACGCGATTCATCCTCTATCCCCTTTATCATATTCAGACGAAATCAATGCTGATGATGAGGATGCTGCAACCGGATGTTGATAGAATAAAAAAGAAGTACAAGGACCCGAGAAAGCAGCAGGAAGCAATGATGGCACTCTACAAGGAAAAGGGATACAATCCCGCTTCCGGTTGTCTCCCGATACTTCTTCAGTTACCCGTGCTGATTCTCCTCTACAACGCGATTCGGTACTTCAGTGAAGCGATGGCATATTCTCCGGGTTTCTTGATCTGGAAGGATCTATCCGTTGGCAACTTTGTCATGAACATTCCCTTCATAATCATCACGGTCGTTGTGGGAATATATAGTTCGTTGCTGACCGCTCAAGATGCGCGATCTGCAAGATCCGGAGTAATTATGCAGATCATTTTCCCGATTCTATTTGCAACGTTCCCATCAGGGTTGTTGCTCTACTGGACAACCCAGAGTGTGCTACAGCTAATGATTAGCTGGGTTGTTTACAGACGTCACGGAATAAAGGGGCTGACTTTGAGGCAGATGCTCAGTCTGCCAGAAAAACCTGCGAAGTAGACAGAGATGAGCTCAGGAGGTGTTAGTTCGAGATGAAACCAATTGAATACAGAGCCGAGACCGTTGAAGAGGCGATAAGACTGTCTCAGGCTGATCTCGGTGCCTACGAAGACGAAATGGAAGTTACTATCAAGGAGAAAGGCTCAAAGGGTTTTCTAGGAATTTTCGGATCAAAGGAATCGGTAATAGAAGTCTCTCTTCTTGACAAACACTGGGAAAGGAAACTTCACGACTTCCTTAAGGGAATACTCAAAAGCTTTGACGAAGAGACTTTTTCCGAAGTGAAGCTCGTCGGAAGAACTTACAGAGTTCGAATAGAAGGCGAAGAAGTGGCAAGGCTCATTGGAAAACACGGAAAGACAGTAGCCGCATTGCAGCATATTATGAATATCTATGCAAACAGGATGGCTCCTACCAAAGTTAATGTAACTGTCGACATAGGGGACTACAGACTTGAAAGGAAGAGACTGGTTGAAGAAATCGCTCACAGGACAGCAAAGTCGGCTCTTTCCAAGAGAAACAAGATCATAATGGAGCCAATGTTAGCCTTTGAGCGCAGACTCGTTCACGAAGTTATCTCGCAGTATGAAGAGCTCAAGAGTTATTCCGTAGGATTCGAGCCATACAGGAAAGTTGTTGTCGAATACAGCGAGAGAAAACACTCTTACGATAGAAAATCTGATCCAAAGAGGAGGCGCTACGAAAGTGTCAGACCGAATTCTGATAGGCAAAGCGCATGAAGTTGAACCACAGCTGTTCGACAATGAAAGTGTAAGGAAGGTCTCCAAGAGAGTATTGATTGGAAAGGCTAAAGGCGCCGAGAACTTCGTCATGAGGTTGTTCACCGTTGGAGAAGGAGGTCATAGTCCTCATCACAGTCATTTGTGGGAACATGAAGTCTTCATTGTATCGGGTGAAGCGACAGTTGTTACGAATCAGGGCGAGGTCCAGGCATCTGCCGGGAGCTACGTCTTCGTTCCTTCAGGAGTGAAGCATCAGTTCAAGAACACAGGAAAGGGAGATCTCGAATTCATCTGTGTGATTCCATCTTCGGCAGATGAGGAATAGAATAGATACAGTTGATAAATAGAATTTGATGCGAAGGAGGGACTGACATGCCGTTTTACAGATATGAGTGTGAAGACTGTGGAGAAGAAACCGAAGCCTTCCAGAAAATGTCCGATGAACCCCTTACGGTTTGCCCAGCATGCGGGGGCAATCTGAAGAAACTGGTGAACAGCGTGGGAGTTGTTTTTAAGGGTGGAGGTTACTACAGCACAGATTCAAAGAAGTCTCCGACTGCTGATAGCAGCAAGAAGCCTTCAACTTCTACTAGCAAATCAGAATAATTAAAAGACATCTAAGCTTAGGTAAGGCACTGCGTTTGTTGAAAGAGGGGAGAACAATCCCCTCTTAGCTTTTTCATACGCAACCATCGCGATCATTGCCGCGTTATCCGTGCATAGATTAACCGGTGGGAAGAAAGCTCTTATCTTCGACTCTTCCGACAGATCATTCGCTCTCTCTCTCAAGAGAGAATTCGATGCAACCCCACCGGCAAAGGCGACTTCTTTCAGACCCTTACTTTCGGCCGCGCCGAATGTCTTCGTAACCAACGAATCGACTATAGCTTCCTGAGCAGATGCCGCGACATCATAAGCCGAGGCCGACGGGTTCTTCTTCAAGAAGTACAGGACAGAAGTTTTGATGCCACTGAATGAAAAGTCGAAATTACCCTTCTCTTGAAGCGGCCTTGGAAAGTGATATTTGACTTCTCCTTTCTGTGCTGCCTCCTGTATTGCAGGACCGCCCGGATAACCAAGCCCAAGCAGCCGCGCAATCTTATCAAGGGCCTCACCTGCGGCATCGTCTCTTGTCCTTCCTACAAGCTCAATTCTATTCCAGTCTTCAAGCACGAGAATTTCGGTGTGACCTCCCGATACCAAAAGCACCATGAAGGGCGGTCTCAGTTGAGGGTACTCCAGGAAATTCGCATAGACATGACCAAACAAGTGATTCACACCGATGAACTTTTTGTTCATTGCAAGGGCCATCCCTTTTGCAAAAGACAACCCGACCAGCAGAGATCCCACAAGCCCGGGACCCATAGTCGAGGCGAAGACATCTATTTCTTCCAAACTCAAATTCGCCTCATCGAGTGAAGCGGACACAATCTTGTCAACTATTTCTAGATGCTTTCTCGCGGCGATTTCCGGCACAACCCCGCCGAATTTCCTGTGAACATCTATCTGAGAAGAGACTACAGAAGAGAGAAGATGGCCATCTTCAATGATGGCCACCGCTGTTTCATCACACGAACTTTCAAGAGCAAGAACCTTCATCAGGCAGATTCTCTTGAAGTTATCTCCGGAGAAGAGTTATGGACTATTACGTCTTCATTGATGACAACCTTCTCCACGTTGTTCATTGTTGGAATATCATACATTATATCAAGCATTACCTGCTCCATCACGCTCTTAAGAGCTCTGGCGCCAGTTCCTCTCTTCATAGCTCTTTCAGCGATCGCAGTCAATGCACCTTCGGAGAATTCCAGCTCGACACCATCAAGCCCAAGCAGTTTCTGGTATTGCTTAATGATAGCGTTTCTCGGCTCGCTCATTATCCTCTTCAGATCCTCAACATCGAGATCATTCAAAGCGGCCAATACGGGGAACCTACCCACAAACTCAGGAATCAAGCCGTATTGAATCAAGTCATCGGGAACGACCTGCTGGAGAACCTCACCAAGCCTAAGTTGATTCTTCCCCTTGACTTTTGCCCCGAACCCCATGGAGGAGTCTAGAACCCTTTGCTTAATTATGCTGTCTAGACCGTCGAAAGCACCACCTACAATAAACAGAATGTTGCTCGTATCTACTTTTATGAATTCCTGGTAAGGATGCTTTCTTCCGCCTTGCGGCGGGACATTCGCAACGGTCCCTTCGACGATTTTCAATAGAGCCTGCTGTACTCCCTCTCCAGAAACATCTCTAGTTATCGATGGATTGGGAGATTTTCTTGCTATCTTGTCGATCTCGTCTATGTATATTATCCCGAGTTGTGCCTTCTCCACATCATAGTTCGAAGACTGGAGCAGCCTTAGGACTATGTTTTCAACATCTTCTCCAACGTATCCAGCTTCGGTAAGAGGTGTCGCATCTGCAATCGCAAACGGCACATCGAGAATACGTGCAAGGATCCTTGCTATGAGGGTTTTCCCCGAGCCAGTCGGGCCAACTAGCATAATGTTCGACTTCTCAATCTCGACATCATCTACATCATTGAAGACTCTCTTGTAATGGTTGTAAACGGAGACTGAGATTGTCTTCTTCGCGTTCTCCTGGCCTATCACATAGCAATCCAACTCCTTCTTGATATCTGCAGGAGTTGGGAGCTTCTTACCGGGCGCCTTTCTTGCTTTCTGATCCTGCTGAATTATGTCATGAAATAGTTCGACACATTCATTGCATATGTACCCTTCCGTTCCAGATATTAACTTTTTTACCTGCGGTTCTGGTCTTCCACAGAACGAACAATATCTCTCAAACGGCAAAACTTTCCCTCCCATTAATCGGTGCTTTTATTATACACTGTAATAGGATAGCACGCACATAGCACGCACATGGAGGTAATTGATGAAGGCTCTCATTATAGACGGATACACCGATGAACCGGCGGCCTTCGGAGTACCGCCGTACATATCGCCAAGAATCAGAGCTTTGGCCGGCGCCTTTCTGCTTAAGAGATTTGAGACAGACTACCTTACTATAGATCAGGTAAGAAGTGGCAACCATTGGAACCGACCAAACGACTACGATTTTCTTCTAGTATATGGGGGGGTTACGACCTCAGGCAGGTACTTAGGAGGAACCCCGGTATCCAGCTCCGAAATATCGAGACTTCTTGAAGCGAATAAGGACCCGGTGAAAATCGTCAGCGGTCCCTTAGTGTCTGTTGGCTATACTCTGAGAGGAGGTACAACCGCCTTTGCTCCTCGCTTTCTAGGAGCAGATCATCTCTTCAGGGACGAATTCGAGCTCGCTGAGCTGCTTGGCATAGATTACGACGGTTCGCGTTATTCGCTGCTGAACAAGCTGTACGAGGCCGGAGCGAATATTATCGTACTTCATCCCTCTTATCCAGATGTAATAGCTGAAATCGACATATCCTCAGGCTGCGAGAGAAGTGACGGCTATTGCTCTTTCTGCACTGAATCTATTCTCTACGGAGGTTTTGAGTGGAGAAACCTAAAGGGGATTATCTCGGAATTTGAAGCGCTGAGGAGGCTCGGCGTAAAGGCAGTTAGGTTCGGAAGGAGTGCAAACGTGATCGCGTACGGTTACCACAAGAATAGCGACAAACTCGATACACGTTTAATTGAAGAACTTTTCAAATCAGCCAGACACATACTGGAACCCGAAGTGCTTCACATTGACAACGGAAATCCGATTTTCATTGCCAACCATCCCGTCGAATCGAGATCCGTGCTTGAATCGATAGTCAGGTATAATTCCGCAGGAGACACGATTTCTTTCGGCGTGGAGAGCTTCGACAACGAAGTTCGGGAGAGGAATAACCTCGGAGGAAGCGTGGAAGACATAATGTTCGCCATTGATCTGGTCAATGAAGTAGGTGGTACAAGAGTTGATGGTGTCCCGAAACTGCTTCCGGGTATCAACTTGCTTTATGGTCTTCCAGGACATAGCAGAAACAGTTACGAAGTGGACTACGAAAACCTGGTCTGCATAAGAGACAAGGGGCTACTTGTACGAAGAATAAATATAAGGCAGGTAATGGTCTTTCAGGGGACAGCGATTGCCAAGATGAAGAGGCCGAAAATCGATCATAGATTGTTCGAAAATCACAAGCGACGTATAAGAGAATCAGTAGACACTTCGATGCTAAGGGCAGTCTTCCCTGTTGGAGCAGTTATACGAGGCGTCCTTCCGGAATACAGCGATGGAATGGTTCACTTTGGCAGACCTCTGGGTACTTATCCAATTCTGGTCGGTACTCCTCTAAGCTTTAAAGAGAAGACCGACTTTGTGGTTATTGACCACGGCATGAGATCTGTAACCGGCCTTCCCGTTGGAACTGAACTGAATGAGCTTGGTGAGAGAGAGCTCGAATATCTGCCCGGAATAGGAAAAGATAGGGCAAGATCGCTAGTTATGAAGAGGCCCAAGACGGTAGAAGAACTGGTAGAGATTGTGGGACCCGAAACGCACAAGACACTATCGTTGGTTAGGACAAAACTAGGAGGAAAGCAAATATGAAGCAGAGAGTCGTTTTAGTTACTACAGGCGGCACTATCGCTATGGTAACCGACCCTGTTACAAGGGCTTCGATTCCGGCTCAGGGGTTAAACAAACACGTGGCCAATGTCGAGGGGCTTAAAGAAGTAGCTCTTGTTGAGCACCATGAGTTTTCAAACATCCCAAGCCCTTATATCAACCCGGAGACCATGTGGAACCTCTCAAAGAGGGTGCAGGGACTCTTAGACAGGGAGGAAGTTTGCGGAGTAGTCATTACTCACGGAACGGACACTCTCGAGGAGACGGCCTACTTCCTCGATCTAACAATAAGGAGCGAGAAACCCGTGATTTGCACAGCAGCAATGAGGAACATCGACGAAATGGGAACCGATGGCCCAAGAAATGTGCTCTCATCTGTCAGAGTTGCTGTCAATCCGCTCGCAGTTGGAATGGGAACCATGGTCTGCCTGAACGACGAAATCCACGCAGCCAGAGAGGTAACAAAGACCTACACCAGTAACGTTGCGACCTTTGACTCTCCTGGTCATGGCCCGCTTGGAATAGTTGACGAAGATTCAGTTATCTTTTTCAGAAAGCCTTTGCTTAGAGCGGTTTTTAACGTTGATAAGATTGAACCGAAAGTCGCCCTTGTCAAGACCTTCACTGGCGATGACGGCTCGATCCTCAGAATTCTGCCCGAGCTGGGCTTCAGAGGATTGGTTCTTGAGACATTTGGGAGAGGCAACGTACCCGTTGAAGTCTATCACGTAGTAGAATACCTAATAAGAGCGAAAGAGTTTCCTGTTATCATTACTTCAAGGTGTTTCAAGGGAAGGGTTCTTGGAGTTTATGGATATGTTGGTGGAGGAAAGAGTCTGGCCGATTTAGGCGCGATCTTTGCTCAGGAGTTGTCCTCAATAAAAGCAAGAATCAAACTGATAGTTATAATGGGGATCACAAGCGAAATGGCGGAAATCGAGAGACTCTTTAAACTCCCTTTGAAGGGGGCATGACGTGGGACGTGAAGTACTGAAGAAACCTCGTTTTCAAGCAGCGGTATTCACATTATTCTATCTTGCAATTTGCTTTGTGGTATTCTCGGTTTCACTAAGAACTGCCGTTATTCTCTTTGCGACTTTCACAGTTGTTCTTTTACTTGAACCCTGGGCAAGGTTCGCACAGAAGTATTTTAGAATCAAGCGTTCAATCTCTTTGGGAATTGGACTGACTATTATGTTCGCAGGAATAACTCTTTTGATTGTCTTCCTGACGACTCCTGTCGCAAAGGAGGCCTCGAAATTCTACAATATTGTCAGAGATTTCTTCCCTTCCGTTCAGGAGGCTGAAATTACCTCTTTCGAAGTGAATGCGAACATCGACAGATTTCTTTCGGACGAAGACCTCCTCGCACAGCTTTCTCATGAAGAGATCGACTCGCTCGATCTACTGTCTAAAGATCTGAAGAACTATTTCGTTGACGTAATGAGGACCATACCTGCAAACCCGGAGGGGTTGGAACAGGATCTCGCTCTGCTCGAAGAGACTCTCAAAGAGCGCAGTGACTATCTTGTGATTGTCAGCAGTAGCAAGCATAAGCAAGCTTCATTTGACGAGATTCATGGCATCGTGGCAAACTATCTGAATCCCGAAGTGGCCGAGTCGCTTTCTGCCATCGTAATGGAGAATGCAATGATAGTTCAGTCACAGGAACTGTGGAAAGATGTAGTGGAATACTTCATGCCGAAGAACATCGATCCGGCAAAACGCAGGGCAACTTACGAAAGCGTAAGAAATTTTCTCATTCAGGTGCAGAACAGCCTTATGAAATTCCTTCCGGGAATACTGGAAAAGGTACCCAGTTTCGTAACCACCACGGGGTTCGTTCTTTTCTTCACGATAGTGGGCGCGATCTACCTAAGCTACTACTTTCTGACAGTTAAGGAGTTCGCTCCAAAACTCTATCCGAAGAGGATTCGCGATATTGCTCTCAACTTCCTTTCAGACACGTACAAGAACCTTGAGAGGTACGTGATCTCGGTAGTTCTGATATCATTGATTGTGGGGGTCGTAGTCGGCATTGTGGTTCAGTCGATGGGATTGAAATACAGCCTCCTAATGGGGCTCTGGGCTGCTTTTACTAATCTCATACCCATAGTGGGAGTACCACTTGAAATTGTGCCCCTCGTTCTTCTAGCCGTATCCACACAGAATCTCGTTCTTGTCCTGATACTCCTTGTCGTTTTAGTAATAGTTCACGCGGCGGCCTTCATCCTTTTCCTGGTATTCATGAAGGGCTACAACAGAATCAATCCAGTAATAGTCATTTTGATGATTGTGGTGGCAGGACAGTTGCTCGGGCTTTTTGGCGCGATTGTTGCCGTTCCGTTTGGCATTATATTGAAGATGATGTGGATCCATTTCTTCTCACCGATGCTCGAAGAAGAGGAACAGGGTCAACTCGGCGAGTAAGAGATAGCTACGAACGCCGACTGTCATGATCTACCCGAAGCTCACATAATAAAACATGCATCTCCAAAGGAGAAGAATCTGTATTTCATAGAGATAGCCTGTTTATAAGCAGAGAAAATCAATTCTCTCCCTGCAAAAGCAGCAACGAGCATAAGGAGAGTCGATTTCGGGAGATGGAAGTTTGTGACAAGCGAGTCGATTATCCGGAATCTGTAAGGTGGAAAGATGAATATATCCGTCTGGCCGCTGTCTCCCACGAGTTCCCCGTGTCGTGTCGCAATGCTTTCAAGAGTTCTAACTGTTGTGGTACCCACAGCGACAATTCTCCTGCGTTCTGCTCTCGCGTCATTTATCGTCTTTGCCGTTTCCGATGATACCGTGAAGTACTCGCTATGCATTTTGTGCTCATTCAAGACCTCTGATTTCACCGGCCTGAATGTTC